>DDWC01000033.1 GCA_002345475.1 Firmicutes bacterium UBA2296 | reverse complement strand
GAAGGACGCGCCAGACGTTGACGGGCGGGTCTACGTCCAAAATCTGATAGCCGAGATAGGTGAGATTGTGCCGGTTCGCATTACCAGAGCCGGTGAGTATGACCTCTGGGGGGTTAAGAACGATGACTCTAGCCAATAAGATTACTCTTTCCCGCATTTTTCTAATGCCTGTTTTCCTGTTCTTCCTGCTTGAGAACATCAGATATGGCACCTATATAGCAGCGGCGGTCTTCATCCTGGCTGCGGCAACGGATGGCCTGGACGGTTACGTGGCCCGTAAACGCAAACAGGTAACTACGCTGGGCAAACTCCTTGACCCCCTGGCAGATAAGCTACTTGTCATGTCTGCGCTGGTCTCACTGGTGGGGCAGGCGAAGTTGCCGGCCTGGATTGCGATTGTGATTATCGCCCGGGAGCTGGCTGTTACCGGCCTCAGGGCCGTGGCCGCAGCGGAACACAGGGTGATTGCCGCCAGCAAGTTTGCCAAGGTGAAAACAGTGACGCAAATAGTGGCCATAGTGGGCATCATCATAGAGAACTTCCCTTTTTCCCTTATAGGTTTCCCCTTTACCACTCTGGCCCTGTATGTAGCGGTTATTTTTACCATTCTTTCCGGTGCTGATTACTTCGCCAATGCCAAAGACCTTTTTGAGTACCGCCCCTAAGACACATTTGAGAGGTGCATGAATGTCCATATCCGCCGAAATTATTGCTGTTGGAACAGAGTTGCTGTTGGGTCAGATACTTAACAGCAATGCCCAGTTTTTGTCCCGTGAGTTTGCTGGTCTGGGCATAGACGTGTACAGGCAGTCGACAGTAGGGGACAACCGCGGTCGCATAGCCGCCGAAGTGAAGGCGGCTATGGCGCGTGCGGATTTGTTGGTGCTGTGCGGAGGACTTGGCCCCACTGAGGATGACTGCACCCGCGAGGGAGTGGCAGAAGCTCTTGAGCTGCCGCTGGTGCTGGATCCCGTTGCAAGGGCACAGCTTGAAGAGCAGTTTGCGGGTCGGCCCATGACCGCTAACAACCTCAGGCAAGCTACAGCCCCGAGCGGTTCAGTAATCCTGCCCAATCCCCGCGGCACAGCACCGGGGATATTTATTGACCACGGAGGCAAACTGATTTTCTTGCTGCCCGGACCTCCCCGCGAGTTGACTCATATGTTCACCAACGAAGTTGTACCGATTCTGCGAAGCAGAGGAGTGATTGAAGGGAGCATTTTCTCCCGCACTTTGCACATGGCCGGCATCGGTGAGTCCACTTTGGCCGCAACCATCGCAGATCTCATTGACGCTCAGACCGACCCGACAATCGCCTTGTACAGCCGGCTCGGAGAAGTTGACGTGCGTCTTACTACCAAGGCCGCAGAGAGCCAGTACGCAAAGAGCCGAATAGATTCTCTAGAACGGGAAATCATGTCCAGGGTCGGAGAACATGTCTTCGCCTATGACGACATGACTCTCGCAGGTGCGCTGGGCACGCTTCTCAGGGAGAAGGGTCATACCTTGAGCGTGGCCGAATCCTGCACAGGAGGCCTGATTGGTCACATGATTACAGGAGAGCCGGGCAGTTCTTCTTATTTTCTGGGAGGCCTGACATGTTATTCAAACGACGCAAAGCGTGAGTTGCTTTCGGTCAGCGACAGAACCCTCAAGGAGTTCGGCGCCGTTTCCGAGGAGTGCGCCGCGGAAATGCTGGCGGGAGTTGTTTGCTGCTTCGGATCAAGTGTGGGTATCGCCGTGACCGGGGTCGCCGGTCCCGACGGTGGCACTGAAAGGAAGCCTGTGGGTACCGTGTGTCTGGCTTATGGCAGTGCTTCGAGCCACCGCACTGTCACCGTGCACCTGCGCGGCGAGAGAGCCGCTGTGAAGGAACGCGCGGCTAAGGAGGCTATGCGCCGCCTCTTGCTGTGGTTAAAGGAAGATGAGCCTCGATGAGGCTCTTTTTTGCCATAGGTCTCTCTGAGGCCTGGGGACTATGGAACCACCTTGATGCCTGTGCAGAGATGTTTGCTGCAGCGGGATACCGGATGACTCCGCGGGCTAACTTACACCTGACCCTCAATTTTGTCGGAGACGCCGACGCGGATCGCGCGAGCCAGCTGGTTGAGCGTTGTGCAAGTGTCTCGGCGCTACCCTTTGTCATCACTCTGGGCGGACATCTTCTGGCTTTGCCCAGTCCCCGACATCCGCGGGTACTGGCCTATGGCGTCACCAGTGGCAGGGATGAGTTAGCGAACCTGGCCAGGCAGGTCGGTTATGCAGATAGCCAGAGCTTCCTCGCCCATGTGACGGTGGCCAGAGCAAAAGGGGGAGCCGGCTTGTTGCCGGCAGTGCCCGTGTTTCGGCCCATAGAGTTTATGGTTAACTCATACTGCCTTATGAACAGCGAGCTCGGGCAGGGATGCGCGGCCTACAACGTCGTCAGAGAATTTCCCCTGCGCTGACTATTGCGAACAATTGTTCGTAATGATACAATTTGGACAATACAACACATATGAACGGAGGCACACTGGATGGAGAAGAAGAAAGCTCTGGATATGGCCCTGCACCAGATCGAAAAACAGTTCGGGAAAGGCTCGATCATGAAGCTTGGTGGCGATGCCGACAAGCCCAGCTTTGAGGTCATCCCTACCGGCGCCCTCTCCCTGGATATCGCTCTGGGCGTAGGTGGAGTGCCGCGGGGACGAGTCATTGAAATCTACGGACCCGAATCCAGTGGCAAGACCACAGTGGCGCTTCACATAATCGCCGAAGCTCAGAAAACCGGCGGAATAGCGGCTTTCATTGATGCCGAGCACGCCCTGGACCCTCAGTACGCTAAGCGTCTGGGGGTACAAATAGAGGAGTTGCTGGTGTCGCAGCCCGATACCGGCGAACAGGCGCTGGAAATCTGCGAAGCCCTCGTCCGCAGCGGGGCCGTGGATGTGGTCGTCATCGACTCTGTGGCCGCGCTGGTCCCCCGCGCCGAAATTGAAGGGGAAATGGGCGACGCGCATGTTGGTCTGCAAGCCCGGCTGATGTCACAGGCGTTGCGAAAGTTGTCAGGCGCCATAAGCAAATCCAAAACGACGGCCATATTTATCAACCAGCTCCGCGAAAAAGTGGGCGTGATGTTTGGTAACCCCGAAACAACCCCCGGCGGACGGGCTCTTAAGTTCTATGCCTCCATCAGACTCGAGGTTCGTCGCAGCGAAGCCATTAAGTCCGGTACTGAAATTACGGGAAATCGCACCAGAGTCAAGGTGGTTAAGAACAAGGTTGCGCCTCCCTTCAGGCAGGCGGAATTTGACATCATGTACGGCGAAGGCATTTCTCGGGAAGGCAGCATCCTGGATGTAGCCGCGGATCTTGATGTCGTGCAGAAAAGCGGCGCCTGGTACAGCTATCAAGACGAGCGGATGGGCCAGGGGCGGGAAAATGCCAAGCAATATCTGCGCGACAATCCTGAAGTATCCCGGGACATTGAACGAAAGGTAAGGGAACAGACTAATCTGCAGAAGGTCTCGCTCAAGCTTTCCGTTGCAGACGTTGAAGACGTTGAAGAATAAAGCCTCTGCGCGGGATACGGCGCTCAGGTTGCTTTCCCGAAGGGAGCATACCCGGCATGAGTTGACAGCGAAGCTGCGTCACAAGGGTTTCGCCAAGGAAGAGATAGCACAACTCCTTGACGACCTGGTCGAGCGCGGCTTCCTGAGCGAACCGCGCGCCGCTGAGCTATTTTTTCTCAGAGCACAAGGCGATAAATCCTACGGCTTAAGGTACTGGCATCGCAAAATGATTGAACGAGGCTTCCCTGAAGAGCTCGTCCACGAGGTGCTTGGCAGGATCCGTGCGGACAGGGACGAGAAGGAAGCAGCCAGTGACCTGGCAGCCAGCCTAATGAGAAGCGGCAAGAGCGCAGAGCAGGTGGCACGCAGCCTTGCCAGCAGAGGTTTTGCTACCGATGCCATTATAGAAGCCTTGCGCAAGCTTCGTCTTGACATTTGTGAGCCCGGTAGCTAGAATATTCCCAGAGAGTAGAAATTCTCTCGTTCG
>DDWC01000106.1 GCA_002345475.1 Firmicutes bacterium UBA2296 | reverse complement strand
CGTAAAGGGCCAGAGTACCCAGCAGGACCGCCATCACTCTGCCCTTCACAGAATCGATACTTATGGATCCAGCAACGAAAGCAGCCGCTATAAAGCCTAGCAAGAATCCAAAAGTTGGCTGAAGGACGTATGCCGGACCTCCAAAGGGTGGCCGTGCAAAAACCGGCAGCCCCATGACACCCATCAGGCAATATATCAGGAGACTGGTGGCTCCCTGTCTGGGTCCTAGCACAAAGGCGGCCAGGAAGGCCATAAAGGGCACCAGACTAAAAGGCACAACGGCTTCTCCACCGTATCTTAACACCACGGCAGCAGCTACATGCATAGCGGCAAACAGCGAAATCCTGGTAATATCGCGGGGGCTAAATCTCATACCCATCCCTCCCCCGCAAATGATACGCGTTTGCGTTCAGGCCGTCAACTCAATTTGCCCCTTCAGTTTACATCTATCGCGTTAATGCGGGTCTGTTGACCGCATGACGAGGAGACTCTCCCCGGAGGACTCTTCCAATATCTTCTCCCGCCGTCCGCGCCAGTCTCAGCAGGCACTCCTCGGTTGATCCCGCCATGTGAGGTGTTAGCAGTACGTTCTGTAACTCAAGCAATGGACTGTCAGCAGCCAGCGGTTCGGTGGCAAATACGTCAAGCCCCGCTCCAGCAAAGCTTCCTTTTCGCAGGGCTTCTATCAGATGTTCTTCATTAACGATGGCTCCGCGGGCTGTGTTGATAAGGATGGCATCGGGTTTCAGCAAGGAAAGCAAAGTCCGATTGACCATGCCTCTGGTCTGTTCCGTTAGCGGGACATGTATGCTTACCACGTCAGCCGAGGAGAAAAGCTCCTCTTTGCCAACGTAGGAGGCCAGATCGGTCTGTACTCTGCTACGGCTCCAATAGACTACCTCCATGCCAAAAGCCTGGGCCACCACAGCTACTTTCCGGGCGATGTTGCCAAATCCCAGCAGTCCGAGCCTCTTGCCCGCGAGTTCCCGGCCAACTGTGCGCGCCTCTTCCCAGCGCCCCAGACGCATCAGAGCATCCGCGTTAGCAATCTTTCGCAGCAAACCCAGCATGAGACCAAAAGACAACTCCACCACGGACACAGCATTGCCGCCCGGGACGTTGGTAACATATATACCCCGCTCAGTAGCTGCAGCAACGTCTACCTGATCTACGCCTACGCCGTGCAGAGCGATTACCTCAAGCTCACTGCACAAATCGATTAGCTCCCGCGGCACGACACCGGTGCGGATGAACAGCCCAGCGGCATCCCTGATTTGCTGCCACATTTGCGACTGATGCTCTGAACTCATATTGCCAAAGGGTAATGGCACTACCTCCAACCGAAAATCACCGCCCAAAGCAGCGGCAAGTTCCGCCATGTTGATGGGCAGATCTGCTGTTGCCGTGGCTATCACCAGTTTCTTGCTCATTCTGACACACATCCTTCCTTCCTCAGACCACAATTCATTCAACGCGACTTGCCCGAAATCCTGCCCACCCCTGCCCTTCTTCCTCTCATGCCCGTCGTACAGCCCGTGCGGATTTTCTTGACCAGAAGGGACATTAAAGATATAGTGATTTGGTGAACTTTTACCCCAAAGGAGCTTAATCATGAAACGTAATATCGCTATTGTCGCTCACGTTGATCACGGCAAAACGACCCTGGTTGACGCGATGCTCAAGCAGAGCCGACTTTTTCATGCCAAGGAACAGCTGCAGGAACGAATGATGGACTCCATGGATCTTGAACGCGAGCGCGGCATCACCATAATGGCCAAAAACACCGGCGTTCATTTCCGCGACATCAAGATCAATATTGTGGACACACCTGGTCATGCGGACTTTGGCGGCGAGGTCGAGCGCACCTTAAGCACCGTCGACGGAGTACTCCTCCTGGTCGATGCTGCAGAAGGTCCTCTGGCGCAGACCAAGTATGTGCTGAAGAAGGCCTTGGCCCTGAAGCTCAAACCTATTGTTGTCATCAATAAAATAGACCGCCAGGATGCCCGAGCCATGGATGTAGTGGACAAGGTCCTGGACCTGTTTATTGAGCTGGGCGCCGACGACGATCAACTCGATTTCCCGGTGATATACACGATTGCGCGGGAAGGCATCGCTAAGGCTTCCCTTGACGATCCCAGCGAAGATCTCGTGCCTCTGTTCGAAGCGATTCTCACCCACATACCTGCACCGGCATCCGACACTACTGCCCCACTGCAAATGATGGTCAGCTCACTGGAGTGGGATGACTACATCGGCCGTATTGCAGTTGGGCGCGTGACCAGAGGAACGATTGAGGCCGGTCAGTATGTGGCTCTCATCAAACCTGACGGAAGTATAACCACGCAGAAGGTTTCCAAGCTATATCAGTATGTGGGATTGCGCCGTATCGAGCACCAGAGTGCCGAGGCCGGCGACATAATTGCTCTAGCCGGCATCGGTGAAGCCAGCATAGGTGAGACTATCGCCGATGTGGTACAGCCCGAGGCATTGCCCTTCATGCCGGTAGACGAACCCACAGTTACCATGGATTTCATGGTTAATGACAGCCCCTTTGCCGGGCAGGAAGGTCAGTTTGTCACCTCCCGACATCTTCGCGATCGTCTGCAGCGTGAAGCCTACACGAATGTCAGCATGCGTATAGAGAACGGCCCCTCGCCCGACGTCTTCAAGGTCTCTGGACGCGGGGAACTGCATTTGGCCATTCTCATCGAGACCATGCGGCGTCAGGGCTACGAGTTTGCGGTTTCGCGTCCCAAGGTCATCACCAAGGAGATCGACGGACAGCTCATGGAGCCGATGGAACTTCTGACGGTGGACATCCCTGCTGAACATCTGGGCACCGTCATGGAGAAACTGGGAGCGCGCAAGGGCGACATGAAGAACATGGAGCATACGCGCACCGGTTCAGTGCGACTGGAGTTTGAGATGACCTCGCGCTCACTGCTGGGTTTCCGTTCAGAGTTCCTTACCGACACCAGAGGGTATGGCGTGATGACTCACTTATTCAACGGATACGGTCCCTACAAAGGTGCCATTCCGGGCCGGCCAAACGGCGTCCTGGTGGCCTACGAAGAAGGTGACACGACCTCCTATGGACTGCAGAACGCCGAGGAGCGAGGAAAACTCTTTATAGGTCCCGGGGTTCGCGTTTATGAAGGAATGGTGATCGGCGAGTCTGCCCGAGCCAGCGACCTCGATGTCAACGCCTGCAAGCGAAAACAGCTTACCAACATTCGCTCATCCGGCGCTGACGATGCTATTCGACTAACCAGTGTGCGTGAAATGAGCCTCGATCGCGCTCTGGAGTTTATATCGGATGATGAACTGGTGGAAGTGACTCCTAAGAGTATCCGCATCCGCAAACGTGTTCTCTCCAGGGAAGAACGCCTGAGGCAGATAAAAAAGATGCAGGACATCTAGCCTTGTCGAGCTATAGCGCACTCTCTTTGCGATATACTCAATATGTAGAGCCCGGACATGCAGCTTTGCGTGCCGGGCTCTTGCTCAAATATACTGTCTCAAAGGATGTGTCAAAGTGCATTACTACGCTGTGACGGCCCTCGGGGTAGTGTCTGTCTCCTTTGCGGCGATCTTTATCAGAATGGCTGATGCTCACCCCACCAGCATTGCTCTCATGCGCATGATACTGGCTACCATATTTATGGGAGTCCTCTGGCTAATTCGGCGTGAGGGGAAACCGCAGTTGACAGACTGGCCTTATCTGGCGGGTTCGGGCATCTTCCTGGCCCTGCATTTTTACACGTGGATTGCTTCTTTTCAGCACACCACGGTGGTCAGTTCTGTGGTTCTGGTCTCCACAACCCCCCTGTTCGTTGTCTTACTCTCCCGCATATTTCTCAAGGAAAGTATCAATCTGCCGCAGGTTATGGGGCTTGTGTTATGCGTTTTCGGCACCTTGGTCATCGGCCTCAGCGACATAGGCTCTGTCGGCGGCGCCTCTCTTCTTGGCAACACCCTTGCCCTTGCCGGGGCCCTTTTTGCCGCCCTGTACTGGCTGATCGGGCGTAAAGTGCGCAGACGACTTGCTATGTTGCCCTACACAACTACTGTTTACGGCGTTGCTGCTGTCGTCCTCCTCGGCATTTCCCTTTTCAGCGGGCTTTCTCTCGGGCCATTCTCTGCAAGCAGCTGGTACGCTTTCCTTGGTCTGGCCGGGGTGTGCACAGTACTGGGGCACAGCTCTCTCAATTATGCCATCGGCAAGCTGTCCGCCTCATTCATCAGTGTAGCTGCCTTAGGAGAGCCCATCGGTGCTGCTCTCTGGGCGGCTCTCTTTTTCGCCGAACTGCCCACTGCCGGGCAGATTGTTGGCGGCTTGCTGGTCCTTACTGGCATTGCCGCCTTTGCTCTGGCTGGCAGGGGCCAACCGCTTAAGCCCCAGGCTTGACTGTCTTTTCATTCCAATGTAGAATGTAGATAATACCCCCATAGGGTATAGTTGACTGGAGATGATTAGATGGCTGAGACAAAACGAGTAGTGTTTAATGTCAAAGGTATGACCTGTGCCGCATGTTCATCAAGGGTCGAAAAGGGCCTGAAGAATGCTCCGGGTGTATCTTCTGCTGCGGTCAATCTGGCTTCAGAAAACGCCAACATAGAATTCGATGCTGCTGTGACCAATGTGGAGGCTCTAAAGCAGCTGATAAGCGATTTGGGCTACGATGCTCATCTGAGCGCCGCCCAGATCACCCTGTCCATAGGGGGAATGACTTGCGCCGCGTGTTCCAGCCGTGTTGAGAGGGTACTGTCCAGGGCTGACGGCGTCTACCTGGCCTCTGTGAATCTGGCCACCGAGAGGGCCCATGTTCATTATGACGCCTCCGCAACGGGGCCTGATGAGTTGATCAGGCTGATCTCGGACACCGGCTACGAGGCAAAGATGGAATCGGGTGATTTGGGACAGCGGGATTTGGCGGCGGAGGAAACAGCCAAGGTCCAGCTCGCGGCCCGCCGCATGTGGATCGCCTGGATTTTGACACTGCCAATCGTCATCTGGATGCTACCTGTCATGCTGGCCGGCACTCACAGCATGGATGCCATGTGGCCCAGTCCACTGGTCTATACCATTGGCATGGTGCTCCTGGCCTCCCCAGTTCTCTTCTGGGTCGGCGGCTCCACCTACGTGTCGGCCTACAAGGCTGCGCGGGGGCTCTCACCCAACATGGATACCCTGATTGCCCTGGGTACATTGGCAGCCTATGGCACAGGCGTGGCCGCCCTGTTCACTCATGTCGACAACTACACCGGCATAGCGGCCATGATTATGGCTTTTCACCTCACCGGCAGATATATGGAAGCGAGGGCCAGGGGTAAAGCCTCGGAAGCGATTCGCAAGTTGCTGGAAATGGGCAGCAAGACTGCCTTTGTTCTGGTGGACGGCCAGGAAAAAGAGATCCCGCTGGAAGAACTGGCTGTCGGAGACGTTTTCATTGTACGACCTGGCCAAAAAGTACCCACTGACGGACGGATCGTCCGCGGAGAAAGTTCTCTGGACGAGTCCATGGCCACTGGTGAATCCATGCCGGTTAACAAGACAGTGGGAGACCAGGTTATTGGCGCCACGGTTAACCAGACCGGGGTTTTTCACGCTGAGGCCACAAAAATCGGCAAGGACACTTTCCTGGCCCAGGTGATACGGCTTGTGGAAGACGCTCAGGGAACCAAGGTTCCTATTCAGGAGTTCGCTGATCGAGTTACCGCCGTCTTTGTGCCCATCGTGTTGGGACTCGCCCTCATCACGCTACTGATGTGGCTTCTCATCCCAGCCCAGGTGAGCGCAGTCCTGGTGCAGCTTAGAGAAATCCTGCCATGGATAAAGCCACACACCGCACACGTTGGCTCCATCAGTCTGGCCATTGTGTCTACCGTAGCCGTACTGGTGATTGCCTGTCCCTGTGCCCTTGGCCTGGCAACCCCCACTGCTCTGATGGTTGGCAGCGGAATCGGAGCGGAAAACGGTGTACTCATCAGGCGGGGCGAAGCTATCCAGCTACTTCAGTACATTGACACCATTGTCTTTGACAAGACTGGTACCATCACCAAAGGCAAGCCGGAGGTGACGGACATAATCGCCCACGGCACCAGTGAGGCGGACCTGCTCGGCATGTCGGCCGCAGCGGAGAAGGGTTCAGAGCACCCGCTGGCGCTGGCAGTGGTAAAGGCAGCCGAAGCGAAAGGAATTAGAGTGCCCGACCTGGACGCCTTCGAGTCCATAACCGGCCACGGCATCACTGCTACTGTGGCAGGACGCAAGATTGCCGTTGGCAGCCGCCGACTCATGAAAGAAAAAGGCGTCGACGTGACGGATATGGAGTCGCAGGGCAGATTTTTGGAACAACAGGGCAAGACCGTAATCTTTGCCGCGGAAGGGAGCGCCCTCCTGGGCATCCTGGCTGTAGCTGACACGGTGAAAGATGACTC
Source organism: Firmicutes bacterium UBA2296 (assembly GCA_002345475.1). Lineage (GTDB taxonomy): Bacteria > Bacillota > UBA994 > UBA994 > UBA994 > UBA2296. Next base: position 656 of record DDWC01000106.1, on the reverse strand, counting down.
AGTCTCGGCCATAAATGAGTTCAAAAAAATGGGTCTGCGCACCGTGATGTTGACAGGAGACAATGAAAGAACCGCCCAAGCCATTGCAGCCTCAGTAGGTATAGACGAAGTCCATGCAGATATAATGCCCGAAGGCAAAGTGCTGCAGATTAGAGAGTTGCAGAGCAAAGGCGCCAAAGTAGCCATGGTGGGAGACGGCATAAACGACGCCCCAGCCCTGACACAGGCCGATGTTGGCATTGCCATCGGCACCGGCACAGACATTGCCATTGAAGCGGCAGATGTCACTCTGGTCAGCGGCAACCTGTCTGCGGCTGTTCGGGCCATAAAGTTGTCACGAGCCACCTTCCGCAAGATCAGGCAGAATCTCTTCTGGGCCTTTGCGTACAACGTGGTGGCCATCCCGCTGGCCATGGCCGGTCAGTTACATCCGCTCATCGCAGAAGCAGCCATGGCCATCAGCTCCGTCAGTGTGGTGACGAATGCCAACTTGCTTCGCCGCATTGATATAAGGGCAGAGTCAGAACGTGCATCAAAGTAAAACAGGGCAACTGAGAGAACCCACCCGGACGAAAAGTCCGTGGTGGGTTCTTAGTATGTCCTCTCCCGCGTTACCTGAGATCGAACCAGACGTATCCCCGCCATTGGCGGGGTTC
>DDWC01000138.1:8471-11647 GCA_002345475.1 Firmicutes bacterium UBA2296 | reverse complement strand
TAATGGGTGACCTCCTACTCGATTTCTAGTCGCCACGCAGGGTCGGCCACAACCTTGAAACCCTCAAACAGGTAACCTCCAGTTGCGCCCAATATCTCTTCCGCGACCTCGACTAGATTCGAGTCGTCTCCGTCATTAAACAGCACGTCGAAGCCGTGATGAAAACGAAGGGAGAATTCTGAATCGTATTGGTTCATTACCCTGGGCGTGGACTTCGCCTGGCCCCGCCAAAATCTGTTGGTGGCAAAGTAGAGCTGGGCCAGTTCCTCGTAAAGCCTGCAGGCGGTGGCGATTTGCTCAAACCTGTTTCTACTGTCTTTGAGGTCGTCCATGAGATTGCTGATGGAGTACCTCATGCCGCGGACTTTCTCTGCATTGGCAGGTGCGGGGCCTTCCGCCAGATGTTCCCGGGCCAGTTTCTTCACTTGCCTGGAAAGCTCGGTCTCCTGAGGTAGTACCAGGCCTTCGTTGATCATGGTAGCCATGACCGGAATGCCTTCGTGATAGTCCAAATTGTATATGAAGTATCTGAGGGTGGAGAGGTCGTGAGCGAAAGCCTCCACCATGATATCGCGAAAGACAAAAGACTCGCGGTAGGCAGAGCCAAGCCTATCAAAAACGACAAGAATGTCCAGATCAGAGCTCTTTGTCCCCTCGCCCCGTATGAGGGACCCGGCAACGATAAGGAACTGCGCCGTGGGGTAGCGAGAAAGGTAGATTTCGCGGGCTATGTTAACGTAAATTTCCAAAGGGCACCTGCTTCCTTAAAAGTTGTGCAAGAGAATTTAGCGATGGGTGCTTGGTGGAAGGGTACGGCAGCTTGATGAGAACTGATGAACACCGACTAACCTGATAGAAGTCGCGGTAGCAGTGCTCCTCGCGGCTAGGGCACACTGTGCCCAGTACCCTAGGAAATCCGGTCTCTCATAAATACTAAATGGTGACCAGAGCCTGGAGCCTGACGTCTAGGGCCTAAGCCAGCTGCCTATCGCATGAGGCTATCTATCTGCGTTTGGCGCGTACCTGCTATAATACCGACAGCTGAGAAAGGTGTCGTCCATGTAGTAGTAGTCCTTCAGCTCGGCCTCCAGGGTGAAGCCGTTACGTTCCAGCACCCGGGCGGAGCCGACGTTGACAGAAACTACCCGGGCAAAAAGCTTGCGCAGCTTGAGCTCGGCGAAGGCAAACTCGCTCATCACGCGCACCAGTTGAGTCCCGTAGCCCTTTCCCCACACAGTATCGTCAAAGACGTAGCCCAGCTCGCCATGGTTGGCTGCCTTGTCAAAGCCGAAGAGAATGCCGGTGCCGACTACGCGGCCACTATGTTTCTCCACGACCGAGGCATAAATGTGGCTGCCGGCATCGTGCCGGGCGACAAGGGTTCTGACGTATTCGGCGGTCTCAGTGGGGGAGTGCATCAGCGGCCAGCCGATATACTTTTTGACAGCCGGTTTGCTGGCGTAAACATGGATCATGGCGGCGTGCTCCTGTAATAGCGGCACTAGCTCGATGTCCTGGGTACCGTAGTCAAAAATGCTCATTGTCATATCACGCTCCGGTTCTACACATCTTGTCGCATCAGCTATGCAAATTGAGTATATCACGGAGGCTTTGGTGACTGCAGACCCTACCTGGAATCCAGCGGTAATGCGACCGAGGGCCTCGGTATAGCCTGCCGCCCCGCAAAGCCGAAGTAATGGTTGAGCCCAGGTATGGCAACCAGGCGAATGTTCCCCAGCAATACCAGCACGCCGGCAGCAACATAAATGTAGGTGAGGGGATAGATGTCGGCCAGGTATCCGCTGAGGGCGCTGGCCAGAGGCTGTAGCCCGAGGGACATGGCATTGTTAATGCTGAAGACCTTACCCATGTACGCGGGGTCTATTTTTCTTTGCAGGGTTGAAAAGAAGAAAATGTTAATAATGGCGGTAATAGCACCGGCGACGCCGTATAGCAAAAGCTGCACGGGCCAGAGGGAGCCCCTGACGAAAGGCGAGAGCATTAGCGTGAAGGATGAGATGCTGAGACCCCAGCGAACCAGCCAGTGATGGTTGCGCACAATGGGGGTAAGGGATAGTAGCAGAGCCCCGAGAAGCATGCCGGCCATTTGGGCGCTGGAAATAAACCCCAAAACCTCACTGCCGGCCTGCAGGTGGTCGCCGACCAGTTTGGGCAGGAGCACAGCAAAGGGTACCATGGCAAAGTTGATTATTATCAGCACTTGCATGATGCCGAAGAGCACTTTGTCCCGCTTAAGATAGGCGAATCCACTCTTTAGATCCCTGAAAAAGACCGCGCTGCTAAGTTTACCAGTGGGCATAACAGGCTTAATGCTGATGAACATTTCGGAAAGGGCCGAGCCGAGGAAGGCCAGGCCGTTAAATAGCAAGAGAGCGGGAATGCCGAGTGTGGCCACCAGCAGGCCTCCCAGAGCATAGCCCACCATGCTGGTAATGTTTTGTGTTATCTGCTGCAATGAGTTGGCTTTCTCAAGGTGTTCGCTGGGCACGATCTGTGGCACGGCCGACATGACGGCAGGGGAGAAGAACTGGGCACAGGCAGACTTAATAGCTGCGGCGAGGAAGAGCAGGGGCAGAGTGAGGACCCCATGCCACATAGCCCAGGCCAGCAGGCAATTGACGATGCCGCGAATGATATCTGTGACGACGATGATGTTCTTGCGGTTCCAGCGGTCTACAAAGACCCCGGCGAAGGGACTGAGCACAAGGCCCACAAGACCGGAAACCATAGCCAGGGTGCCCAGGGCCATGGCTGAGCCTGTGGTGCTTTGCACCCACCACAGGGTGGCGATGTAACCAACGCCCAGGCCCAGTTGAGACACGGCCTGGCCCAGCCAAAGCAGGATGTAGTTGCGGGTGAAGAGAGAATGCTTCATAGGGAGACCTCCGATCGAGTATAGCCAACAGCCGACAGGCAACAGCCACCAGTCGCCAGCCACCAGTCGCCAGCAAACAGCCGCCAGAAAACAGCCGCCAGCAAACAGTCGCCAGCAAACAGCCAACGGACAATAGACAACGGACAACAGACATCAGCGAACAGGCAACAGACAACCGAAAATCGTGGCATCGGAACTTAATAGGTGCAAGAATGAATAGTTCATTCATTAGTAGGGGCGAGATATGCACGCTTTCGCGTGCACGTTGGGCGGGTGTGTC
>DDWC01000138.1:0-8463 GCA_002345475.1 Firmicutes bacterium UBA2296 | reverse complement strand
AGGCTACAAGCTACAGGGGACAAGCCACAAGAGACCAGCTACAAGCGACACGCAGCTTCGTCCTGGCGGCTGGAAGCTGGGGGCTGGATACTACTCTTTCGGCTTAACCAAGTACGCGTGGCGCAAAACATCCAGAGCGATTTGCTTAGCCTGTGTCGGGTCCAGCTTTACGTCCTGCACCTGATAGGGGAGGTACATAGCCCACCAAATAAGGTGATCGATAATGTTGCGGATATGCAGAGATGGCAGCTCTACCTGCCGGACTTCGCCTCGGGAAATGGCGAGGGAGAAATTCTCTTCTATGATGGCGTAAAGACGACCCACATATTGCTGGTAGACCTGCCGGACTTCCTTAAGGACCACGCGGTTGTCGTTGATGGTGTTAAAGGCCACCTGGTAGTTGGCCGCGTAATCGAAGGTGAGGGTCAGGGTTTCGGAGAAGGTCAGGGACGGTTCGCCGGTTGCCGCCCGGTGTTCCAATTTCTCAAGCAGCTCTCCAGCCACACGATGAAGGTGATTAATCAATCGGGACGTTTCAACTTCCTGTACCGGAAGTTCAACGTCGCCGCGGAGGTAGTCTTTGTCAAAGGTGCACAGTAGCACAAAATGCAGAATAGCCTTCTTGCCACTGAAGAGGTTGTACATCGTACCGGTGGCCACGCCGGCTTGGGCGGCAATCTCGGACACCTGCGTCCGCTCGTACCCCTGCTTGACAAACAGAAAGCTGGCGGCATCGTACACCGCCTGCAAACGCGCATCGGCCATGGTTATGCCTCCTCTTTGCGTAGAATGAATGGTTCATTCACAGTATGACATGCCTCCTTCACTGTGTCAAGACACCAAAGCAGGGAGCGCCACGGGCGATGGGGAATAGATACAATAGACATGTTGAGCAAAAGGGGGGTAATTCGTGAAAGCATACAAACTACGTGTTGTCCTGAGGGGTGTTGAACCCGAGGTGTCCAGAGTATTCATGCTCCCGGCGGGGATAACCTTTTTGCGCTTGCATGAGGTCGTCCAGATGGGCATGGGGTGGCAGAACTATCACTTGCACGAGTTCACATTTGAAGGCTTGCACGATGCCTTTACTGACAGTGAGGAGCAGGTGGAGGCATACCAGTACTATCGCGCTAATCCTGTGGCAGAAAATCCTGAGCATCAGCGCTGGGTGGACCGGGAATTGCAGCACCCCTGCAGACTCTCCAGCAAGGTAAAAATCGACAAGTATTTTGAAACGTACTGCCAGGCGTTATACGTTTATGATTTCGGGGACTTCTGGGAACACGACGTTGTGCTCGAAGAAACCGTGTATGATTACCCGTATCCCTACCCCCAATGCCTGGAGTTGCAAGGTCCCTGTCCGCCGGAAGACGTCGGGGGGGCGCTAGGCTATGAAGATTTCCTTAAGGCCTGGAAGCGGCCCAGCAACCGGGATAAGCGCGAACTGGTGGAATGGGGCAAAGGGCAAGGGTATACGGGGGAAACTGTAGATCTGGAGACCCTGAACCATGAGCTTTCTGTAGCCATGGTCCTTAAGCGGTCGAGCAAGAAAGCAGTCAGTGTATCGGAGGAACGAGTTCCTTTGGCGACGGGTGTCTTTATCCAGGACCTGACCTTCGAACAGGTTGACCAGCTGGTGAATGAAGACACTATTGTAATGTTGCCAATAGGTGGAGGATCCAAAGAACACGGCAATCATCTGCCCATGGGGACGGACTATTTCGTGACCGATTGGGTGGCTCGCCAGGTGACAGGGCGATTCCCCCTGGTGTGTTTGCCTACCTTGCCTTATGCCCATTTCCCCGCCTTTGTGGACTGGAAGGGCAGTGTCTCGGTGGAAGCGACGAACTTCATCAACTTTGTTAAAGATATCTTGTTAAGCTTCGTGCGCTTTGGCGTTAAGAAATTCGTCATCCTGGACGGGGGAGTATCTACTCGCCCGCCGATGATCATATTGGCAACCATGATGAACAACGATTACGGAGTTAAGGTGGCGGTAACCAACGTAGCGGGTCTGGGCAAAGAGGTCCACGACCAGGTGTGCCAGCAACAGAGGGGCGGACACGGAGACGAGAGTGAAACCTCGTGTATGCTCTACATTAATGACACCCTGGTGCGCATGGACCGCACAGTGGAGGAATACGCAGAAGTACTGCCCGGCACCATTGTCAACGGCGTGCAGAAGGTTTACGTGCCCATGAAGATGTCCACACCCACTGGCACCAACGGAAACAGCACTTTGGCCAGCAAGAGCAAAGGGGAGAAGATCCTCAACGCCATGGTGGTCGACCTGCTAGTGTTCCTGGAGGGGTTTGCGAAAGCGGAGTTTTAGGTGCTGGATGTTGGGGTTAGACCTTATACGTGAGACTTTAGACGTGAGAAGAGGCGCTGGACTATAGACGTGAGACGCGAGGCGTTAGACGTGGAAGGCAGAAGGGGAAAGCAACCCAATAGTTGGTATGTAGAAAGCGGCAAGCGGTCGCGCGGCGTCTGGTTCCCTCCGGGCGCCAGCAAACGGCTAACATTTACACGGCCGTGCCCGGCCTTGAGAGCATGGAATCCAGGATAAATTGTTTCCTGGATTCCATGCTCTCATGTTATAATACTTGTGAGAGCGTTATTCGGTGACGCTAATAACCCCAAATACTGGAGGTGGAAGCGACATGGCCGTGCCCAAATATGAGGTGAAAGAACGCAAGATCATAAAGATTTCTGGCAAACGGCAGATCACCATCCCGCAGAAGTTTTATCAGCAACTGGGCTTGGAGTCTGAGGTTGAATGCCACGTAGAAAATGGATCTCTTGTTATTCGCCCCATTTCATACGACACAGGGGAGTTTCTGGCCCAGATCGTAAACGAGTTGGCGGATGAGGGTTATTCGGGTGAAGAACTGAAAACCCAGTTCGCCTTGCGCACAAAGCAAGTCAAGCAGGCTATAGCCGATCTGCTTGAAGAGGCCGATGAAATAGCCACTGGAAAGCGAAAGGCAGCAAGCATGGACGACGTGTTTGAGGAACAGAAGTGAAATACACTGTTCACCTTTCGCCTGCGGCCGTGCGGTACTTCAAGAAAATACGGGACAAAGAGCTGAGTTTGGCCTTCAGGACGGCGCTGTTGACGTTAGCAGAAAGCCCCCATTTGGGCAGCCCCAAGCGCGGCGATCTTTCCGGCGTATACGGCTACGATGTCTGGCATAAAGGGACGAACTATGAGATTGCATACAAGGTCTATGAATCCGGTGACAGGCAATTGGTTGTGATTCTGGCCGGAACCAGAGGAAATTTCTACGAGCAACTGAAACGCCATGTCCGCCATAAGTGAAATGAGAGCGTTGCGGAATGCAGTCCGGATTCTCTAGAGCCTCAAACTCAACTACGCGCAATGCTGTCGCTGCCCTGCATGGTGTCTCCTGCGGGTGGACTCAGGGAACATATTCTCCGAATCAGCGTCATACAAAACAGGTACTTTGCTGAAGAGGATGTGCGTTATGAAGAGAATATTTGCCCTTATCATTTCTTTGACCCTGTTGCTCGCCACGCCCGCCGCGGCCTGCTGGATGTTTCTCCCCATTGCCGAGATGGAGGAAATGGCCGAGGTAGTGGTTATTGGCCGGTTGAACGGCGACGCGAGAGAAGTCCGGCGTCCTGATGGCACCGGGATAATTTACTGGTCTATTGACGTTCTTCATGCTCTGCGGGGCGAGGTAGGTGAAACCATGGAAGTTGCCACAGGCGGATTTCTGTCACAGCCGACAGGGCGCAACATGGTGATGGTTTCGACGGACTACAGGCTGGACAGCTATGGCGAGCTCNNTCAATGACGACTTTGAAGACGGGTCCTATTGGCCCATCACGCCGCGGGGCATTGTCAGCCTCAAACTGCAGGAAGGCGGCGACATCTTCGGCACTTACGGCATCGTTTCCCAGCAGCACGAGGGAGAACTCGAGGACATTCTGGCTTCCATCGACCGACTGGCGGTTGAAGTACAGCCCGTCACGGCCGCTGCAGATACGCAGAGCAACCCGCCCAGAAAGAGTCTGCCGCTCTTTGTGGCCCTGGCCGGAGGAGCCTCGCTGGGAGTGCTGGTAATCAAGAACTCTATCGCGACTGACGAGAGGCAGCCAAGGGTCCACGAATAAGTCGTGTGCACAAATCAGCACAACAGACGGCAAAACAGCTACCACCCTTAGGGGAAGGTAGTTGTTTTATTGTGGGGAAGCACAGGGACACGGCGGGCCTTGTGAGAAGACGATGACGAATCTCAGGCTTGCGCGTGATGTATGATGACAGGGCGTAGATAACCATTGACATTATTCGATATGTGGAACATTATTGCGTTAGATGAAAGAGAGTTTCACAATACGAAACGCAGATTACGAGGGTGTGAATACATGGATTATGTAACTGCACAGGAGACCGCGGACATATGGGGTGTGACCCGAAGGTATGTTCAGATACTTTGTGTAAGTGGCAGAATAGAGGGAGCCATTAAGGTGGCAAACCTCTGGTTGGTGCCGAAGGACGCTAAGAAGCCACCGGACAGAAGGATAAACCCGTGAAGCCTGAGATCAGCAGGCGTCACGCTGTTGCACATAAATGCAGTGAGAGCGGGGAGTTACGATGGACGACAGAATAGAGGAAATTGTTAACGCCGTCTATGACCTATGCGGCATAGACGTTTCCGGCTATGAAGATACGTTTCTTGCGCATTCGCTGGAGAAGCGATTTTCAGTTGCAAAAACGGATGACATCGCAGACTACATCCGGCACTTAGCGGGTAACCCTGATGAGGCGGCCATACTGCTCCGTTCGCTGACAGTCACCCACACCGAATTCTTCAGAAACCCACTTACCTTCGCGCACCTGGAGCAATGGATCCTGCCGTCGCTTATGGAGGCCAAATCCGACCACAGCGAGCTGCGGGTCTGGTCTGCCGGATGCTCCACAGGCCAGGAAGCGTACTCTATCGCGATTCTGGCTGAGAATATAAACTCACAAAGACAGAGGCCAGTGCGCTATCGTATTGTCGCTACAGATATTTCTCAGGAAGCCTTGCTCGAGGCAAGCAGGGGCGAGTATAGGGAAGCGGCCATTCAGAAAATCAGGGTGGGAGACTTGAAGGAGCACTTCTTAAAGTCAGGGGAGACTTATGCGGTGTGTGACAGACTAAAACAGCATATCAGTTTTTCCAGCTACGATTTGCTGGATAACCGGTCGTCCTGCCCGCAGGAGAGCATTTTCGGAGGTTTCGATCTGGTCGTCTGTAGCAACTTGCTGTTCTATTATCAGAGGAGCCACCAAGAGCGGATTCTGAAGAAGCTGGTTGACTCCATGGACGAGAATGGATATCTGATAACCGGGGAGGCCGAAAGGCTGATCGTCCGGAGGCGTGGCGGATTGTGTCAGGTCGCCCCGCCATCACCAATCTATAAGATAAGTAGAGGTGCGAGATGAAACTGGACAACCTTAAGATATCCAGTCAGATCAATTTTCACGTGGGAGCAATTTTCGCGATTGTGATAGTCCTCCTGGTTAGTTCCTTTGTTTCGGTTAATGTGCTGTGGGGAAATACGGTTGCTCTGTTCAATCATCCTATGACGGTGCGCAGGGCAGTGGGGGAGATTAAGGTTGATGTTTTGCTTATACATCGAGATATGCGTCAACTTGTCTTTGAACACGACCCGCAGGAAATGGAGAGGATTGTCAGCAATATTGCCACCTATGAAGCAAGCATAGCTCGGCAATTACTTGTTCTCTATGATAGGTATCTTGGCCCGCACAGCGATATCGACGAGGCCGCAGAAGCTTTTACGCGCTGGAAAGTCATCCGTGCAGAAACCATTCGGCTCCTGCAAGCGGGTCAGATTGTGGAGGCTGAAAACAGGGTTAAAGCCAGCGGCGTTGGCGGGGCGCAGGCGGACCAGGTGCTGGGATATTTTACGCGGATTAGCGACTTCGCATCGGGTAAGGGTGATGAGTTGTTCGAGGTTGCCCGGGAGCAGAGGGACAGAGTGATTGGTCAGCTGATATTCTTATGCGTCAGCGCGCTCCTTCTGTTAGCAGGCGTAAGCCGATATCTGCGCAAAGGCATTTTACCTCCACTGGCAAAGCTGACTAGTGCAATCGAAGCCATCAGCCAGGGGATTCTTGATACCCGTATCCAGAATGAATCGCCCAACGAGCTGGGTGAGGTCTCCCGCGCGTTCAACGCCATGTCCGGCACGATTAAGAGAGAAATAGAATATAAAGAAAACGCTGCGCGTGTATCCTCAGCTATGTTCAGGCATAGTACCTTACGTCCTTTTTGCCAGGAGCTGCTGAAAAATCTTCTGGTGTTAACGGACTCACAGATCAGCGCCATCTATTTCCTGAACGAAGTAAACGACCAGTTTGAGCGTTACGAGTCCATCGGTGCAAAACAGAGCACCCTTGCGTCCTTTTCTGCCGCGGGCAGAGAAGGCGAATTCGGGGCCGCTCTCGCTGCAAAAGAGGTGCAGCATATAACCGAAATCCCTGCGGATGTTAAGGTCGTATTTTCCACAGTCAGCGGAGAATACCAGGCCAAAGAAATCCTGACGATACCAATTGTAAATGGAGCCGACGTAATTGCGGTAATTTCGCTGGCGAGTATTAAGGGTTACTCAACAGAGTCGGTTCGGTTAATAAACGGACTGGCCAATGAAATAACAGCAAGCCTCAGCGCAGTATTGGCGTCGCAACGGAGCTTCGAGTTCCAGCAGGAGCTTCAAAGTACTAATACTGAACTGGCGCAACAGGCGAGAGAGTTGGCCATGCAGGCGGACGAACTCACTCAGCAAAATGCCGAGCTTGAGGTGCAGAAAAGGCAACTGGATCAGGCCAGTCGCCTTAAGACCAACTTCGTATCCAATATGAGCCACGAGCTACGCACACCCCTTAACTCGGTGATTGCACTCTCTGGGGTGCTCAGTCGCAGGCTGGCGGATAAAATTCCCGCCGAAGAATGGAGCTATCTGGAGATTATTGAGCGCAACGGCAGGAACCTTCTTATGCTGATTAACGATATACTAGACATTTCCCGTATTGAGTCCGGACGCGAAGAGATAGAAGTAAGCAAGTTCAACGCCAATCAGGCGATCGCCGAGGTGATGGCAATGTTGCAACCCCAGGCGCAGCAGCAAGGCACAGATCTGCTCCACAAGTTGCGAGACGTTGGCATCATCGTCCAAAGCGATGTCCATAAGCTGAGACACATTCTGCAGAATGTAATCGGAAACGCCGTCAAGTTTACTGAAAGAGGCACGGTGGAGGTCGTGGCAACGCAAACGGGAGACAACATCGAAATTGTAGTGAACGACACCGGTATAGGTATTCCGGCCGAGCATCTCCCGCATATCTTCGACGAGTTTAGACAGGCTGACAGCAGCACAACAAGAAGGTTTGGTGGAACAGGTCTGGGGTTGGCCATTTCGAAAAAGTACGCCAACCTGCTGGGCGGAACGATCAAAGTGAGAAGTTCACCCGACATCGGTTCAGAGTTTACCATTACTCTCCCTCTGCAGTATGTTGCCGGGAGCCAGGAAATGGAACAAGCGAGGTTTGGCGCGGACGAGACTGAACCTGTTCGGGCGACGCGCAAAGATTATCCGGATCTGTCTGAGAAGATCGTCTTGCTGGTCGAGGATAATGAATCTTCGATTATCCAAATCAAGGATTTGATAGCGAGTATCGGGTGTCAGGTTCAGGTTGCCCGCAGTGCCGGCGAAGCCTTTACCATAATTGACCAGGTGATGCCTGATGCCATGATACTGGACCTGATGATGCCCGATGTTGATGGTTTTAGAGTGCTTGATATGCTGCGTAATGCTGAACGAACGGCGAACATTCCCGTTCTGATATTGACGGCCAAGCATATTACAAAAGAGGAACTGACATTTCTCAAGAGGAACAATGTGCATCAACTCATTCAAAAGGGCGATGTCAAGCGCGCGGAACTACAAAAGGCGGTCGTCGATTTGTTGTACCCTGACATAGTAGAGGAACGGCTAGCCAGCAAGCTGCAGGTGATTACAGGAAAGCCAGTGGTTCTCGTAGTTGAAGATAATCCAGATAATATGGTTACTGTGAGGGCACTTCTGGAAGGCCACCACATTGTACTGGAAGCAATAGATGCTCGGGAAGGCATAGAGATGGCGAAAATACACCTGCCCAATCTCATCCTAATGGATATTGCTTTGCCCGACATCAACGGGATAGAAGCATTTCGGCTGATCCGGAAGATGCCACAGTTGCAGCATATCCCGATTATCGCGCTTACTGCCAGCGTTATGAAGCATGACCGGGAAACCATTCTGTCCCATGGGTTTGACGCTTTCATTGCCAAACCCATAATCGCGAACGAGTTCTTCATAGTAATCAACGAGGTGCTATATGGAAAATAGCAGGGTTAAAATACTGGCAGTTGATGACAATAGTGATAGCCT
>DDWC01000149.1 GCA_002345475.1 Firmicutes bacterium UBA2296 | reverse complement strand
TAGGATGTGATAATCATGGCCAAAGATATGAGGAACCTGTCGCTTATTGTGGCAGAATTCTCTGACGCCCTGCTGCACGTAGACCGTATCAAAGCAGAGGCTGTGCTGATGCAGTGTCTCTCTCAGGACGACAGCTTCGAGCAAATGGAGCAGATAGTCATCGGTTCGCTGGAACGCATTGGAGACGGCTGGGAGCAGGGTGACATATCCCTTTCCCAGGTTTACATGAGTGGGGTCATTTGCGAAGGCCTCGTGGAAACGTACCTCCCTCGCTACAACGTGCGGCGCAAAGATATCCCGCGCATGGCCATCGGTGTGCTGCTCGATCACCACTCTCTGGGTAAACGCATTGTTTATTCGGTCCTGCGTGCCGCAGGCTTTGAGATTATCGACTTTGGTCAGGGGCTTGGCCCAGAGGAAATGGCGCAGATGACCGTGGACAACAGCGTGGAGATTCTGCTCATATCCACCCTGATGTTGCCCTCGGCGCTTAAGGTCAGCAGGGTCAGGGATGCCCTGATTGCCAAAGGTTCGTCCGCCAGAATAATCGTCGGAGGGGCTCCCTTCCGCCTTGACCCTACGCTTTGGCAACGGGTCGGGGCAGACGCCGACGGGCAAAGTGCCACCGGTGTAGTGTCAGTTATCGAGCAACTCGTTAGAGGAGGTGGCCATTAGCATGAACTCCTTGGAAAGAACCATGGCTGCCATCAGCCACACCGAGCCGGATCGCGTACCCCTCTTCCTCCTACTGTCTCTGTACGGAGCGAAAGAGCTACAGATGCCGGTAAGGCAGTATTTCAGCCAGCCGGCCAACGTGGTCAAGGCACAGCTGCTCATGCGCGAAAAGTACAGCAATGATTGCATTTACACTTTCTTTTATGCGCCCATAGAAGTTGAAGCCTTTGGCGGCGAAGTCATCTTCGTGGACGACGGCCCACCCAACTCCGGTCGGCCCATAATCTCATCACTTTCCGATATTGCTTCCCTGGAACTGCCAGTGGTGGAGGACACGCCATGCCTTAAGCGGGTTCTCGAAGCCACGGCCATGCTCAAAGCCGAAGTGGGGGACACAGTACCCCTTATCGGGGTCGTCATGTCGCCCTATTCCTTGCCGGTAATGCAGATGGGCTTTGAAAAGTATCTGGAGCTTATCTACGACCACCCGGATGAGTTTGACGCCCTGATGCGTCTTAACGAAGAGTTCTGCGTAGCCTGGGCCAACGCGCAGCTGGCGGCGGGAGCCACTGCCATCTGCTATTTCAACCCGTTGTCCTCACCCAACATGATCGAACGGGAGCGCTACCTCGTGACCGGCTATCCCGTTGACCAGCGCACCATCGCCAGGATTAACGGGCCTACAGCTACTCATCTGGCCTCAGGTATTGCTCTGCCCGTCATCGACGACATCATTGCCCTGGGCAGTGCTGTGCTTGGCTTCAGTGAACGAGACGATCTCAGCGCCATAAAGGAGGCATCCCGGGGCAGGATTTGTCTTCTGGGTAACCTCAATGGCATTGATATGGTCAACTGGAGTCCTGCTCAGGCAGAAAACGCCGTAAAGCGCGTCATCACCGCGGCCGGAGCAGGAGGCGGACTAATCCTCTCCGACAACCACGGCGAAATACCGTGGCAGGTCAAGGAAGAGACCCTGCTGGCTATAGGCGAAGCGGTGCGCACCCACGGAACCTATCCGCTGCTGAGGGTGTAGCATGGGCACGTACAAGCTTTTTGTCTGTGACAACTATGCCCGGGAGTTTGCCTGGGCCATACGCGAAGGCGGCTTGGAAGATTTAGACGTGGTGGCTTTCCCCTGCATGTGCCAGGACAAAAAGGCCAAGGCCATAACGCAGGAGCTCCTGCGCACTTCTCAGTGCGGAGGTGAAGAGGGATGCATCATCTGCGGCAAGCATTGTGACATTCTTACTGTTTTGCCGGCAGACAACCGGCTTGCAGTGCGCTCCTCGGATTTTTGCGCCACGCCTTTAGCTGGCGAGGGCCTGTTAAGCTACCTTGCGCAACGGGGTGGCTACCTGCTAACCCTGGGCTGGCTGAAACACTGGCAGGAGCGTCTGGCCGCACAAGGCTTCGACCAGCAAACCGCCCGCAGTTTCTTTGGCGACTTCTGCAAGGAACTGGTCTTTCTCGATGCCGGCATCGAGCCCCAGGCAGAGGAGATGCTGCAGGCGATGTCTCAGTATCTGGGACTGCCCTATGTGGTGGTGCCTTTGCAGCAGGAAACCCTGCTGGTGCTACTGCGCAGCTTGCTCTGCACCTGGCAACTGCACAGCTGTAACAGCGATAACCGAGCCAAAGTAAGTGTTCTGCAGGCTTCAGCTGCTGAATATGCCGCGATTCTCGACGTCATGGGTAAAATTGCCATGGCCAAGACCAAGCGCGAAGCCATTGACAAGATTAAGGACATTTTCACCATGGTGCTCGGCGCTGGGCAGTTCCGCTTCTGGGACAGCGAGTATAGCAGCGCGGAGATACCGGTGCAGACGCGCCTGTTCTTTGGCGAGACGGTGCGAACCTACATTCTGGACAAGACACAGGGCACATTCACCGTCAAGATCCAGTCTCAAGACCGGGTGTTCGGCGCAGCCGAAGTGGGGCAGTTCCTCTTCCCTGATCAGATAGACCGGTACCTGAACTTTGCCGTAGCCGTGGCGCCGGTGTGCGGGCTGGCTTTAGCGAACATAGAGAACTACGAAAAATTGCTACAGTCCGAGCAGGACCTGCAATATTTGAGCTTCCACGACGAGCTCACCGGCCTAAAGAACCGCAATTTCCTGGCGACACTACTAGAGACTGAGCATACAGCAGCGGGCAGTAGCGTTTTTATGATGGACTTAGACGGCTTAAAAAGGGTCAACGACAATTACGGACATTTGGAGGGAGACCTGCTCATCTTGGGAGCGGCCCAGATGCTGCGCGAGTCTTTTCGCGAGACAGACGTGGTCGCCCGCATTGGCGGCGACGAGTTCGTGGTTATAGCCCGAGGCTGCGACAAGGCCTGCGCCGACATGCTGGCCGCCAGGCTAACCGATAAAATTGCCCAGCATAACCAGGCCAACACCAGAGATTATCTGAACTTGAGTCTGTCCATGGGGCACACCCAGACCCCGGCAGAGGGAGAATCCCTGGAAGTCGCTATGCGTCGGGCCGACGAGCTCATGTACCAGGATAAACGCAGTAAAGTGTAGTCTATGAAGGATTTTCCCTGCGGCCGTAGAATGGAAATGGTACGGAAAAGAATGTAAGGGAGTGTTCAGCCATGTGGTATTTCTTTGGCGCCGTCGCCCTGGTGGCAGTTCTGGTCTTCTCGCTCTATAACAAACTGGTCACTTTGCGCCAGCGGGTCAAGAACGCCTGGTCGCAGATCGAAGTGCAGCTCAGGAGGCGCTACGACCTCATCCCCAACCTGGTGGAGACAGTCAAGGCCTACGCCGCCCATGAGCGCGAGACCTTCGAAAAGGTTACCCAGGCCCGCACCGCTGCCATGGGAGCCCAGGATGTCAGCGAACATGCCAAGGCCGAGAACGCTCTGGCCGGCACCCTTAAGACCCTTTTTGCCGTTGCCGAGAGCTATCCCGAGCTGAAGGCCGACACTAACTTCCGTCAACTGCAGGAAGAGCTGACCGCCACCGAGGGCAAGATCTCTTTCTCTCGCCAGTTCTTCAACGATACAGTCATGAGCTACAACACCGCGCTGGAAGTGTTTCCTGCGGTGCTTATCGCCGGTCCCATGGGCTTTAAGAAAGAAGACTATTTCAACCTGGAAGAAGAACCAGCCGCCCGCGAACCAGTGCGGGTACAGTTCTGAGCCTGCCCATGACAAACACAGGGAAACACGCAGCGTCAAAACTAGCTCTGCGGGCGTTTGCCCTGTTTTTGCTTGCCTGTACGGCCTTGGTGTTCCTGCATGTACCGGCGGCAGAGGCGCGCTCTTTCTATTTCCCCCTGGTGGATATCGAGGCAGAAGTTCTCCCCAGTGGGGCTATGACTATCACCGAACACCGCACATTTCGCTTCAGTGGTACCTACCGCGGAGCCTGGATCTATATCAACCTGAAACCAGGGCAGAGCATCAGCAACGTCCTGGTGGGGGAGCAGGACAGGCCCTATGACCAGGTCGCCGTCGGAGTGCAGGACATACCTTCCACCTTCTATGTGGATTATCGAGGCA
>DDWC01000112.1 GCA_002345475.1 Firmicutes bacterium UBA2296 | reverse complement strand
CATTGACTAACCTCCTTTGTGAATTATGTTCACCCTTGTACTATTGGCTTTCCAGGGCCCAATTCCCTGCCATTTTCGGATAATTCACAACATTGCACGAGCCAAAACTTTTAATAGTACAAGAAGTTAGCGTTATTGCTTCGTAGAGAGCACTCGAAACTGGGCAGTCCATGCCCGAAGCCTTCCTGATCTCAGCGGTGAACGCATATATTCTTCTCACAGCGTTTGCCCCAGCCCTATACCTTTTCTGCTTTCCTGGTGGCGCTCGTCCCCGACTGGATATGTCCGGTTTGTTGTCGCAGTGAGTATTGCTTGGGTGAAGTGCCCACCAGTTTGGTGAAAGTTCTAATGAAGTGAGAGTTATTGTGAAAACCGGAGGCTTCTCCTACCAGTTGAACACTCATTTGCCCCTTCTTGAGCAGCTCTCTGGCTTTCATAATCCGGCGGTGGATTACGTACTCATTTGGGGTGAACCCTGTGGCCTCCTTAAACACGGTGGTCAGATAGTGCTTACTCATAAATGAGACCTTGGCCAGGGTTGTCAGGGACAAGTCCTCGCTCAGATTCTCCTGTATGTAGGCCAATACCGGCATGACTTTGCTCATGGCAGGACCGGAAGAAATCGGCGTGTGGACCGCAGAACTGCGGGACAACTCATTCACGCAAAGGAGAATCTCCGCCAGCACCAAGGTTTTCTGTACGTCCGCTCCATATTCGCAGCTGTCCTGCAACCTGATTGCTCGCTCGAAGAGACGAACAAGGCCAGGCAACGCCGATGCCTCTATCTGCAGACAGTGCGAGAAGTTTGGCGGACGGTTGTCGAAACAGTCCATCAGGTTCGTGTTGCTGGTGGATAGGCTGGATATGGATTCCGGTGTGAAATACATGACATACCTCTCATATAGTTGCCCGGGGACAGAAGAGCTCTTGTGAAGATCGGCCGGGCCTAACAGAAGCAGTGAGCCGGCTTCGGCCTGATACGTCTTGTCCGCAACAAAAAAGTTTACTCTGCCAGTGAGTACCAGGTTCATCTCGTACAGGTCGTGGAAATGATAGCCGCTCATGCTCCAGAACAGGTTGGAGTTTTTTGATACCAACATGACGATCACCTCTTTACAGCAGAAAGTATACTTTAAAGTCGCAATATTTGCAAAGTTCTTTCCGGATTGTGCAAATACTTTGCCTTTCATGCATGTTATTGTTTTATCATGAGGGGGGTTGGCCGATGATCCGAATGAGTTCAGAGTATCAAGATTATCTCCGGGATGAATCCCGCAGCACCGGGCACGCCGAGCACATTGCCTTTCCCGTATGTGAAGACGATGTACGAGAGGCGCTGGGTCAGGCTGCCGGATGCCGTGTAACAGTACAGGGTGCCAGGACAGGTCTGGCAGCGGGTGCGGTACCACGGGGCGGTCTAATCCTTAATTTGAACAAGATGAACAAAATACTGGGGCTTCGCTATGATGATGAGAAACAGTGCTTTCTGCTGCGCGTGCAGCCAGGCGTGCTACTTAGTCAGGTGAGACGGGCACTGCACGATCTCAGCTTTGATATTAGCAACTGGGATGAGGATGCTAAAACTGCGCTAAGTCTGCTTAGAAAGAGCGGTCTATGGTTCTTTTCGCCTGACCCCACAGAGACGTCGGCGACAATTGGTGGAATGGTGGCCTGCAACGCATCGGGCGCGCGCTCTTTCCATTACGGCCCGACAAGAGACTATGTGGAAGCGCTGCGAGTGGTATTCAGCGACACCTCGGTGGCTGACCTGCGCCGGGGAAGAGAGATGGTTTCGTCTGGCCAGTTTTCCTTCCAAACCGACAGCGGCAGCATTGTGTCGGGCACCCTTCCTTCGTTGCCTCTGCCGCAGGTTAAGAATGCGTCTGGCTATTATCTGCAGGAGGACATGGACTTGCTGGACCTGTTTATCGGGTCTGAAGGCACCTTAGGAGTAATAACTGAAGTTGAGATTCGCCTGCAACCCTTGCCCGCGTCCATTTGGGGTGTCACTGTCTTTCTGCCCGGAACCGGCGAAGCTCTCGGATTTGTGCAGGATCTGCGCACAGAGCTGTCTCCTGTCGCTATAGAGCTCTTTGATCATCGCGCGCTGCAGCTGCTGCGTGAGCAGGGGCATGCCGGTAATCTGGAAGACGACCATCACACGGCAGTGTACGCCGAGTTCCACGGCAATGCCAAAGAAGAAGTCCGCAACATGGTGTTCAGATCAGGAGAAATAGCTGTGAGGCACGGAGCTCGTGAGGAAAGGACCTGGGTGGCCACCAACTACCACGATCTGGAGAGGCTCTATCTCTTCCGCCATGCGACCCCGGAAACCGTCAATTCCCTCATTGATCGTCGCCGGCAGCGGGATCCCGGCATTACTAAGCTGGGCACTGATATGGCTGTACCTGACGATGAACTGGTGGCGATAGTGGATTTATATAACCGCGGCATTAAGGCAGAGGGCCTCGAAGCGGTGATGTTTGGGCACATTGGTGACAATCACATTCACGTCAATATCCTGCCGCGCTCCATGGACGACTATGTCCGAGGACGGCAACTCTATCACGACTGGGCACGGGAAGTAATCGCCCGAGGCGGCACTGTCTCGGCCGAACACGGGGTGGGCAAGATGAAGGTCGCTATGCTAAGAGACATGGTGGGGCCGAAGGGTGTGCAGATGATGCGCGATGTCAAACGCATCTTTGACCCGAGCGGCGTGCTCTGCATGGGGAATGTTTTTGACGAAGATGTGACGGTAGGTGAGATAAGTTGAGAATAATTGTGTGCGTAAAGCAAGTTCCTGCCACCACAGAAGTCAAGATCGATCCGATCAACAATACCCTCATTCGCGACGGTCTCGAGGCCATCATGAACCCCTATGATGCTCATGCTCTGGAAGAGGGCTTGCGCATCGCCTCTCGCCTGGGCGGCAAAGTCACTACCCTGAGTATGGGTGTGCCAGGCGTGAAGGAGATGCTTCTTGACAGTCTGGCCGTTGGAGCCGAGGAGGCAGTTCTGCTCACTGACAGGAAGTTTGCGGGAGCCGACACTCTGGCCACTTCCTACGCGCTGGCAGCTGGAATCGCCCGCATAGGGGACTTTGGCCTGATCATCTGCGGCAAGCAGGCCACGGACGGGGATACCGCCCATGTGGGACCCAGCATCGCTGAGAAACTGGGTATTCCCCATGTCACCTATGTGCAGAAAATTGAGGAGATCACCGAGGATTCCCTCACCTGCATCCGCTTGACCGACGACGGGACTGAAACCGTGTGGGTTCAGTTGCCGGCGGTGATTACCGTGGTCAAGACCATCAACACACCCAGGCTACCCTCTATCTCCGGACTGCGCAAAGCCCAGAATGCACAAGTCATGGCCTGGGGTGCCGCGGATGTTAGTGTGGATGAAGAGGACATTGGCATCAAGGGGTCAGCAACGTGGGTCATTAAGACCTTTATCCCCAGTTTCCTTACGGAATGCAAAATGCTCGAAGGCAGTGCCCAGGGCCAGGCCCGGGCTCTGGTGAGCGAACTCGAGCAGCGAGGAGGCATCCCATGGTAGATATCCGAGTTCTTGACGACAAGTGCACCGGGTGCGGCCTGTGTCTATCTGCCTGCCCTTTCGCTGCCATCATCATGGAAGGTCCTGTGGCCAGAATAACCGAGGCCTGCACGTTCTGCGGGGCCTGTGTGGAATCTTGCCCTTTTGAAGCCATCCTTCTGGAGCGCGAAGAGGCCACGGCAGTGGATAACTCGGACTACTCCGGCATCATGGTGTACGCCGAACGATTCCGGGCAGTATCCTTTGAGTTACTGGGTGAGGCACGCAGACTGGCCGAAAAGTTGAACTGCCGCGTGTATGCAGTAGCTCTGGGCGATGATGCCCTTGAACAAGCTCCGTCTCTTGTCTCCCATGGAGCCGATGTGGTCCTCACTGTGGGCGATCCCCGCCTGAATACATTCAATGATGAACTCCATGCTCACGTCCTGGCTGAGTTAATCCGGAGATACAAGCCTGAGATTGTGCTGGTGGGCGCCACTACCTACGGAAGGTCTCTCGCTCCGAGGGTTGCTGCCCGGCTGGATACTGGATTGACGGCAGACTGTACCGTGCTAGATATTGAGGAAGACACCGGCATACTCCTGCAGACGCGCCCTGCATTTGGCGGCAACCTGATGGCCACCATTGTCTGTCGGGATCGCAGACCACAGATGGCCAGCGTAAGGCCCGGAGTTATGAAAGCCATGCCGGAAGACCTAAAACGCACAGGGATAATCAAGAAGTGTGAAATTTCCCTGCCTGGGCAGTTAAGGACCAGGGTAGTAGCAGAGAACCGAACCTCCTCGTCGCAGGTAAGCATCAGTGACGCCGAAGTGGTCATCGCTGTGGGCAAGGGAATTGGCGGCATGGAAAATGTCAGGATGGCCGAAGAACTGGCCAAAACCATTAACGGGTCGTTGGGCGCCTCGAGAGCCGCAGTCGATGCCGGGTGGGTTGATTACGGACGCCAGATAGGACAAACCGGAAAGACAATAGCCCCTAAGCTGTACATAGCCTGTGGGATTTCCGGAGCGGTGCAACATACCGCAGGCATGGCAGCGGCCGACACAATTGTGGCTATTAACAAAGATCCCGACGCGCCGATTTTCAAGATAGCACATTACGGAATAGTGGGGGATGTGCGCGAAGTGTTGCCGGAGCTGATAAGGGCCATTCGTGAGCGCGTATAGCCTGATAGCGGGGGAGGAGGGTTTTCTGTGCGGCAAGATGACAGCAAGAGCCTGATCAGTTCTCTGTTGGACAGAGTCTCCATACCCAGTGTCTGTCGTGTAGAGCAGTCCTTCCCTGATACCCACGTCGACGATGTGGCGGCTGAACTACAGGGACTGCTTAAACCCCATGCAGAAAAAATACGGCAGGGAGACAGGATTGCCATCACATGCGGCAGCCGTGGGATTGACCAATATCCGCTGCTGGTCAAGACCGTCGTCGAGTTCATTTCCAGTCAGGGCGGACAGCCTGTACTTGTCCCAGCCATGGGCAGCCATGGTGGGGCTACCGCGCAGGGACAGCTCGAGGTGCTGACGAAGTTTGGCATCACGGAGTCATCCATTGGAGCGCCCATTCTGTCATCAATGGATGTAGTGCAGGTTGGCACCAGCGCCCGGGGGTTGCCGGTCTTTGCTGACAAACATGCGGCAGAGGCGGACGGAATCATAGTGCTAAACCGCATAAAGCCTCACACTTCATTTCGCGGCACATACGAAAGTGGGCTGGTGAAGATGCTGGCCATCGGGCTGGCGAACCAGCGGGGGGCCGATATGACTCACGCCCTGCGTTTTACACACATGGCAGATAATATATTGGCCTCCGGTGAGGTTATGCTAAAGAGTCTTAACGTCATATGCGGCGTAGCGTCCATCGAGAATGGGTACGGAAAGATTGCAGAGTTGCACGTATTGGCTCCTGAAGAGATCTTGGCTAAGGAGCCCGAGCTACTTAATAGAGCCTGGGGTATGATGCCCGGCCTCTGTCTGGACGAAATAGACGCTCTCATCGTGGCGGAAATGGGCAAGGAGATCAGCGGCACCGGTATGGATACCAACGTGATTGGCAGATACCACACCGGTATCACCGGCGGTGGACCGCGTACGATTAAGCTCGGTCTTCTGGACTTGTCCAAGGGGTCCGGGGGCAATGCCAACGGCATGGGTTTGGCCGATTTCGTCACACGCAGGCTTTACGACAAGATTGACTTTCCTGTT
>DDWC01000113.1 GCA_002345475.1 Firmicutes bacterium UBA2296 | reverse complement strand
AAATTGATGTCGCGACTGGCGTCATACTTCTCTGCGGCGTCGAGAAGGCCCAGCAACCCGTGTGAAACCAGATCATCCTTGTCCAGTATCTCCGGTGTGGGTATGTACATCCGGGCAGCAATGCGTTTTATCATGGGTATGTACGCCGTGACAAGCTTGTCCGTATCTTCTCTGTACACTGCTAACCCTCCCCCAGCCTTCTTATCTCCAGCATCCTCTCGAACACGAAACCAACTATTTCGTCCTGTGCTGTCATGGGAATTTCCAGAAACTCTATGCCGCTGTGGTAAAGTCCCGCACCGCTGACCCCGGCACGCAGACAGCGTACCACTCGGCCGCGCAGAGAAAACTGCTTACCCCCGGGCCGCAACGCAAAGTGCAGCGCAATCACCGTGTCGTTATCCATAAATACCCCGTGGGAGAGCTTCATCCCCGCACCGCTGATATCGATAGCCGACCCGCTCTGCCATCGGTCATCGTTCTCCCAGCAATATTCGACAGAAATCAGGCACTGCACCCGAGCGAAGTTGCGCATCTGTACCCGTTCGAAGCTCTGGGGCATGGACAGAGCATATAGCTGCACGTTAGAAAACTCACGGCGAAGTACAGTGGCGGGAAAACTGTAGGTGCCCTGCGTCATAGTGTCGGCCTGAGCAAAGGAGCACAGGACATCCTCACCCTCCTGCAGCAGTTCCTGTCGGGAACGCGAGCCAAAGAGCGCGCCTATGACAATCTCGGCCTCGCGAATCTCTTCGATTTTCGTGAAGTATATTCGGTCGGCGTCGGGCCGGGTTATCTCCAGGCGCAATCCGGGACGCAAGANNTCCCGCCATCAAGCCCCGTCCCGCCGGTGGTGCCAGATCAACCTCTCCGCACATGCGTCGGGCGATGGACTCAACCTGCCGTGAAACATTGGCATCAGGGTTGCTCACCACAAAGGGACTCTGTCGACGCACTGCCTGCGGGATTACCTGATCATCGGAAATGTGTCCCAACTGACGAATGGTAAGTCCCAGAAAACGCTCCGCGATGGCTGCGAACCTGACGGCGGTGTCCGTGCCCTCGGCCTGAGTCAAAGCCCGGTTAACCACAACGCCGATATCCGACGCCGTTCCCGTACGGTAGAGCAGCTTCACCAGGCCATAGGCATCTGCCAGCGATGTAGGCTCCGGCGTTACCACAACCACCACTTCATCGGCAAGATTGGCAAAAGCCAGCACATTGCGGGAGATGCCTGCTCCAGTATCGATCAGCAGAATATCTGTCTGGGACTCCAGACTGCCCAGTTCCCTCACCAGCCGCCTGCGCTGATTTGCGCTCATGTCAGCCATCTGAGAAACCCCTGAGGCCGATGGCACTATACGGACTCCATGAGGACCTACGCCGATAATTTCCTCAAGCTTGCGCCTGCCATCCAGCACATGACGCAGGTCAAAGTCAAAGGTCTGGCCGAGAACCACATCGATGTTGGCGAGTCCCAGGTCTGCGTCTACAATCGTAGTCACCAGGCCCATCCTGGCGAACTGAATCCCCAGGTTTACAACCAGGTTTGTCTTGCCCACGCCGCCCTTGCCGCTAGCCACCGTAATCACCCGGGCCTTCCTCTGCCCGGCATCCCGGCTCATGGTGCGCAGTACCGCCGCCTGATCCCGGATCATCTTTCGGCCCCCAGCACCAGTCGCGCCAGCCGATGTGGCTCTGCCGCTGCGATATCGTCAGGTACGTTCTGTCCCTCTGTGATGTAAGCCACCGGCAACCTGCTGCGGTAACACAGATCCACCATGGCCCCCAGACTATCGGTCTCGTCAAGCTTGGTGAAGATAACGGCATCTGGGTTCAGTGGCGCAAAAGCCTCCTGGATTTTGTGAAGATCCCGGCTCTTGGTGGTAGCGCTGAGCACCAGATATGTCTCCAGATTAGGTATCCCTTCGAGAAAGGCCCGCAGTTCGGCTATGGCCATCGGCTTTCTGGCGGATCGTCCGGTGGTATCGATATAAATCGTGTTATGGCTTTTATACTGCTCCAGAGCTCTCTTGAGTTCGGCTGGTGAGCTGACTGCTTCAACAGGTGTGCCGATGATGTCGCCGTAGATCTTTAACTGCTCCACCGCCCCAATGCGGTAGGTGTCGATGGAAATCAGGGCTACCTTCTTCTTCTCCTGCAGTGCCCTGCCGGCGGCCAGTTTAGCGAGAGTCGTGGTTTTGCCTACGCCAGTGGGTCCTACCAGCGCCACAATCCGTTTGGCCCGCGGGTTCACCTTTTCAGGTATCTGAAAACACTGCGCCAGCCGTTCTTGCAGGGCTTCCAGACCCGCCCCTTCCGGCACCTGCTGTAATATGGCCGCTGTCACCTCACTGCTTACGTCTGCCTGCCGCAGCGTTTCCGCCAGCTTGCGCTGCTCGCGCGGCGCATCAGACGAGAGAGCTCCCATGTTCGCCAGCAGGGCCTTGATTTCACCCAGTTCCTGTTTGAGGCTGGCTGCTTCTCCTCCGCCGGTTCCGGAAACGGCCACGGCCACCGGGTTCTCCCTGTCGCAGGCAGCGGTAACTTCCACCTGCCGGGGCTGGAACCAGCCGCGCAATCCTCGTTGGCGGATGGACCGGGAACTGAGGATCACCGCTTCCGGACCCAGTTCCTTGCGCAACATATGGAGGGCTGTCGGCATATCCCTTGCCACTACTCGCTTAATCTTCATTCAATCGACACCGTCCCTAATGTCTCAATTTGATATTCTGAGGCGACCTCGCCGGGGGAGATAAAGTAGACGTTGGGGAAGTGCCGTTGAGTGAGCCGGCGCAGCGGCAGGCGCAAACGGCTGGAACAGAGGATTACCGGTTGCTTGCCCCTGGCAATGGCGGCTTCCGCCTGACGAGCC
>DDWC01000214.1 GCA_002345475.1 Firmicutes bacterium UBA2296 | reverse complement strand
CATGATTTTCTCCTGAGTGATATAACCGCCTATGGCTACTACCTTAGGGCTGGTTTCCACCAGTACCTCGGTCAAGTTCCGGGGCTGCAAGAGGTCATCATGGATGGTACAGGGGAAGCCTTCCTCTTTGGTGACAGTGTAAAGGTACTCCAGGTCCAGAGGCTCCAAATCTATAACACCTACATGGGTTATCATGTTTGCCGACCTGGGTCTTATCAACAGAACGTTCATGCCTGTCCTCCCTGCTCTTTAAAGACCCGAAAATCGCAGTCAGGTGTGTTGTAGTCGAAGAAATGTATCACTCGTCGTATTGCGAAATTCAGCAGAGGATTGGCGTGGTGCACGTACATGGACTTGGGCTGCAAGTGACATCCTAGTTTGGCCTTGGCATCTTCAGCGGTCTGGCCGAAGTCAATCAGCCGGCATCCTCTAGCGATAGACTCGCGCACGATGAACAACAACATGTTTACGTAGGTATCGAACCTGCTGCTCTGGCTGTAATCAAGGCCCCCAAAGAGAAAATGCATGTCCACAGCGTGCTGCCTAAGCTGCACAAAGCCTACCGGAACACCATCAGCGCTGAACACATGGACTTCTGCATCGGTCTGCTGAAAGAAAGATCTAGGCAGCTTCTCCAGTTTGAAGGCCGAATTATCGTGTACCTGCTCGTATAACTCATACAGATCATCGCCAAAACACTCATTGTGCTCCAGTTTAACTACCTCAAGGGGACTCCCCTTCCTCAGGGCCTTCCTGTACCTGTAGCGATAATGACTGCGCATGGAATAGAGGTAGTCCTCAAAAGAGTCGTAGGAAAGCGGCAGAATGCATGATGGCAGGGTTACCCCTTGCGCCCAATCCGGCAGGGAAAGCCCATCACCGGAGTTCAAGATGACGACCAGTCCTTTGATAGCGCCGAGATACTCCTGAAATAGAAGTCGGGTACTTTGCCTGGTCCAATATCCGGGGGCCGAAACAGAGCATGGAACACCTACAATGGTGACCTCGAGGGGCCATTTGAGAGAACTGAAAGTCAGCACGTTCAGTTTCAGTTTGTACAAAACCATTAAGCTGTCAATGTTGCCTTCTGTGTCATAAAAGGCCACATAGCGCTGGGAGCAGGGATTGGTCCTTTCCAGTGTCCTTAAGCTAGCCCTTGACAAGTAGGGGTTGGACAAGGCGCAGCGATCCCATTCCGGTGGCAGGTTCTCCGCGCTATCAAACTCGTTGTACCGCATACATCACCGCCCTCTAGGCCTCTATTACAAATACCTTGAAGTGTTTGTATTCCGCGTCCATCAGCCTCTTGGCGCAAGCCCGGGACTCATGGTTTTCATCCCATATCCAGCTGCTTTCAAAGTACACGTACTTGTCGCCGGCAAATCTATAGCACAAGTCAAAGAGCCCCAGGATCATTGCGCTTTGCTGGTACTGCGGCAGCACGCCCATCTCCACAATCTTGAACTTGTCTATCTGCCCCGGGAACAGCCTGTTTTTTATTACGGTGCCCAGTCCTGCCGTTTTCCCCGGAGGAACAAAGGCATTGAAATCCGGGTATCCAAGCAGAAAGCCTGCCGGCTGCCCGTCCGCTTCGGCAAAAATCAGGTTTTCCTCCCGGATAAGCAGGCGCAGCCCGCTGAAAAGCTCATAGTCCTCGGCATAGCTTCGCTGGTAGTAAAAAGGGTGATTGCCAAAGCACCGGTTGTTCAGGTCTGTGTAGATCTGCATTTCCCGGCGAAACTGCCGGAAGTCGGCCTTGCGAAAGGAAAACTCCTTGCAGAACCGCTCGGTCGCCTTTTTCAGGAAAGCTCGGTCGACATGAGCTGTCTCGCCGCGAAAAGATGACAAGGAATATGTTTTGGTGGCATGCCCGGCAAAATAGCCGGAGTAATATTCAGGGTTATACCAGTCGCCAAAGGAAACCGGACTGTCGAAATGGTCGTCCAGCATGCCAAAACCATAGTTCACATGCCCATTAAGGCCAATACATATTTTGGCTATGTTGCGCTCCTGGCATATATCTCTGGCCTTGCCGATGAGCAGGCCAACTGCGGACTGGCTGTCGGGAATAGCCTCAAAGAAGGCAATCTGCAGGTAATCAGGCAAGTTAGCGTGGTGAATGAAGGTGCATGCGGCAACCACCCTCTCAGCATCGCAAACGAGTACAGGCAAAATAAAGGCGCTACGGCCAAACTCGCTCCTGCCGGACAGGATCAGCTTTGTTGTCCAGTCAGTGTTGTTCTTGTAGTTCGGTATGTCCTTATATACCGAACCAACGAACCTTATGTAGTCTTTCACTTGGCTGCTTCTGCATTCGACAAGTTTCATCGCGTTTCTCCTCAAACTTTACTAGTCCTAATATTATCATAGTCATTTGCGATTACCTGACAACAAAATAAGCGCCGCAAGCAATTGCAGCGCTTAGCTTATAGGGTGGTCGCAACTAGATTCGTCTCTTCTCCACATAGGGCAGAACCGATGGGACGCGCATTTTGCTAAAGTCGGACTCTGCGGGTAACACCTGATTGACAAAAATATCAACTACAGCGGGGTCAAACTGTGTCCCGGCACAGCGTCGTAGCTCTGCCACGGCCAGCTCCTTGCTCATTGCGTCCCGGTACGGTCTGTCGCTGGTCATGGCGTCGTAGGCATCGGCTACTGCAATTATGCGCGATTCAATCGGGATGTCTTCGTCATGGAGGCCATTGGGATATCCTTTGCCGTCCCATCTCTCGTGATGGTCTCTCGCAAACTGCGCCAGCTCCAGGAAATCAGTTGTGGCGCTTAAAATGCGCCATCCCGCTTCAGAATGTCTTTTTATTTCTTCCCGTTGCTCGCCACTTAACTCGCCAACTCGGTTCAGAGTTTCCTTGTCTATGCCAATTTTCCCAATGTCATGGACCAAACCCGATGCTCTGATCTTATTGACATACCCTTTGTCTACATACATCCGGGACGCTATAGCTTCACATATGTTACTTACCCTGGTGGAATGAAGTAGCTCCCGCGGACTCTTTTCGAATAGAGTGTTCATGATCATGTCTACGATCCTGCTCCGGGTACTTTTACGTTCATACAGCTTGTGACGATACATGTGGTTTTCCGCATTAGCCATGGTATCCATGATTGCTTCTGTGGCACAGATTTTCGTATCATAGCCATAGGCAATCGACAACTCGATATGCTCAACCGCTTCTTCTGCAGCCAGTGTCTTAGTCCGCTTGGCTATACTTGCCGCTTCTTGACTGTCTGTGTTGGGCAAGATAACGGCAAATTCATCTCCTCCGATTCGGGAAACAACTGCCTTGGACGGACAGGAACTCTTCAGAGACTCAGCCGCTTTTTTCAAGAGATCGTCACCATGATCATGGCCGAATGAATCATTTATGAGTTTGAGTCCGTTGACGTCAAACATAAGAATCGATAGCGGCAGGTTATCCCCCGCGTCAAGTCGCCTGAGTTCAGCCTCGAAGTATCGTCGATTGTGTAGTCCCGTAAGATGGTCATGATAGGCGAATTCGATGATCTTGTCTTCCGCCTGCTTGCGCAGAGAAACATCACTCAAGATGATGCGGCAGGTTTGCTCGTCATCTTCCTGCTTGAGGGCGGATTTGAGGTGCCCCCAGAACACAGTGCCGTCACTTCTTAACATTCTTAAGTCGCACTCTTCTGTCTTCATGGATTCAAGAAGCGCCTTGCGGTGAAGATAGTATATGTCCTGGTCCTGACCAAAGATGTATTGCGAAAGACGTCTGCCGATCAGGTCGCTTCTGTTGAGCCTGATCATCTGCGCGGCCGTCAGGTTGGACTCTGCAATCAACCCTTCGTCTGAAAGAATCAAATAACCCACCGGAGCCAGATCGTAGATGTCAAAGTAACGAGCCTTCATGTTTTCCAGCTCAAGATGGATTCTTCTCAGTTCTTCATTCTGCGTTTCCAACTCAATCTGATGGACTCTCAGCTCGTGCACCAGGACCTCCATCTCGACAGTCGACAACCTGGTGGTCAATTTTTTCGGTGTTTTTCCTGTACGTTGCAGCTTAGCCTCAGCCGCAGCACGGGCGCTGTTCCTCGGGTAAGTCCGTTGCGGCGTATTATCAGGCCCACGGGGCTCCCCAT
Source organism: Firmicutes bacterium UBA2296 (assembly GCA_002345475.1). Classification (GTDB taxonomy): domain Bacteria; phylum Bacillota; class UBA994; order UBA994; family UBA994; genus UBA2296. Next base: position 1,447 of record DDWC01000214.1, on the reverse strand, counting down.
CCTTCTTATTCACTCTGCACCCCCCTTCCTCTCGGCAATCTCTACTAAGACGGCTTTACAACCTCTCTAATGTTGCATTGAACGAATTGGTAATGGTCGATCTCATAGGCGTTGCACACAAACTCTACAGCAATGCTCTTCCCATTGGCAGTCTCGATTGGCAGGTTATCATAGCGGATGTGCTTCTGCTTCTGCAGTTCTGCAAATTTCTCGCGGTTTGCCACAACATCCCGAAGCAAGCCGATACCCCAAACCTCCCTGGCCAGCAGTTCTTCCTCAGAGTGCCCCAGGAGCTCCAAGAGATACGGGTTCACATTCGTTATCCTGCCGCTTATGCCATCGAGGATCAGAATTCCTTCGTGGGCGGTTTCAAACAGGGTGCGGTACTTCATCTCCGAAATGGCTAGCATATCCTTGGCATGCTTGGCCTCGGTAATGTCGATAAAGCTCAGCACGGCCCCCTCTACCACATTCTCGATGGTGCGATATGGCTGGATTATCATGTTATACCATGTGCCGTTCGCGGTCTCTACTTGTATATTTTTAGGCACTAGAGTGTCCAGTACGCCCTTTACATCGCCACTCAGTCCGTCATAAGCGCGAAAATTGGCTACAATGTGGGATACCGGTCGGCCTATGTCAGTCGATAGGAGGTTGATTATCTGCCGCGCTGTCGGCGTGAAGTTGAGAACTCTTTGCTCGCAGTCCAGGAAGATTGTAGCTATATTGGTACCCGAGAGAAGATTCTTCATGTCATTATTAGCCTTGGATAGTTCATGCACCTTGGCTTGCAGTTCGGCGTTGACCGTAGAAAGCTCCTCGTTGATTGATTGCAGTTCTTCCTTGGAGGTCTCCAGCTCTTCATTCGTAGATTGCAGCTCGTCGTTCATGGACTGCATGGTTTCGTTTGAAGCCTTGAGCTGCTCGTTTGACGCTTCCAGTTCATCATTGGCGTCCTGAAGGAAGTCCTCCTTGATACTCAGCTCCAGCTTCAGTTCTTCCAGGTGCTTATCGCTGTCAGGAAGCGAACCGGGCTCCCCCTGAAAAGACTGCGGCACGCTTTCCTGTGTTTTTACGTCCTCGAACAGGACTACCAGGAGAGGCTGTTCGCTGGCCGAGACGGGCCCTGCCAGAACCTGCCTGACCGTTACGTTCACCCTTGTGAAGTGGCCGTTGGTCTTCACATTGACGTCAGTCAGACGAACCGTTTCTCTCTTATCTATGGATTTACGCAGGGCTACGGCAAGTTTTGCCTTGAGACCCTCGCGGGACATGCCTATAATGTTTCTGACGCCCGCCTCGCCCTGACTTTGCTCCAGGTACTTCCCGGTTCTACCGTGGACATAGAGGATATCTCCGCGCTCGTTGACTAGGACCCCGGCCAGAGAACTCTCCCGGAGCACCGCCTGCTCTGTGATTTCTCGCAGTGAATATTTCACACCTGGAG
>DDWC01000001.1 GCA_002345475.1 Firmicutes bacterium UBA2296 | reverse complement strand
TCTCCTTCGCGGAAAGGCAGGCCGGCCTGCTGAGACTGGCTCTGATCTACCTTGGCCTCTTCCTGGTCAACTGGCTCAGTTCCTACGGCCAAACCTACTTCATCTCCTGGGCGGGTCAGAATCTGGTCTACAAAATCCGGCAGGAAATGTACGAGCATCTGCACCGCATGTCCTTCTCCTTCTTTGACCGGATAGAAGTGGGGCGGGTGATGAGCCGACTGACCAGCGACGTAAACGCCCTTAACGAACTGGTATCCTCCGGTATCCTCAACGTCTTTAACGACACCTTCATCCTGGTGGGCACAGTCGTAATTCTACTCAGACTTAATTGGCGGCTGGCTCTGGTTACCTTTGCCATTATGCCGCTACTGGTGCTCCTGGCCACCAAGTTTCGCTGGCGCCTGCACCGGGCCTACCATGAAGTCCGGCGCAAAGCGGCTACTGTAAATGCCAACCTGCAGGAAAGCATCTCCGGGATCAGGGTGACCCAGTCCTTTTCCCGGGAGGGAGAAAACGCCCAGCGTTTTGACGCCACTAACGCAGACAATATGCAGGCAAACATGAGTGCCGCCCAACTGAACGCCGCCTTCGGCCCTCTGGTCGAAGTGGTAGCTACTGTGGGCATTTGCGCCGTAATTTGGTACGGAGGAGTACAGATCAGGTTGGGGGTGATGACGGTAGGTGCAGTCTTCGCCTTTCTCCGTTATGTCCAGCGCTTCTTTATGCCCATCCGTGACTTGAGCCAGGTGTACAACATATGGCAGGCTGCTACGGTTTCCATTGACCGCATCTTCGAACTGCTTGACGCTCCTCCCGGAGTCCAGGACGCACCCGATGCCATGGAAATGCCCGTGATCGACGGTCATGTCGTCTTCCGTGGGGTGTCCTTTGGTTACAATCCGGAACAGCCGGTACTGCACGGAGTTAATCTTGATGTGCCTGCGGGACAGACTCTGGCGCTGGTGGGGCATACGGGTGCGGGTAAGAGCACAATTATCAACCTGCTGTCGAGATTCTACGACGTGACAGAAGGGCAGATCACCGTGGATGGCATCGACATACGATCCGTAACGCAGAAGTCCCTGCATCGGCAGTTAGGCATAGTCCTGCAGGACACGTTTTTGTTTACCGGGACAGTGCGGGACAATATCCGTTACGGTAAACCCGAAGCCACGGACGAGGAAGTGGTAGCTGCGGCCAAGGCTGTCAATGCCCACGATTTTATCCTCAGGCTGCCCGAGGGGTATGACACTGAGGTGCAGGAGCGAGGTGGACGGCTGTCGGTGGGCCAACGTCAATTGGTTTCCTTTGCGCGAGCTATCTTGTGTAATCCACGCATAATCATCCTCGATGAGGCCACCAGCAGTGTGGACGCCTACACAGAGCTACTGATCCAGGAAGCTCTGGAAGTACTACTGCGCGGCAGGACCTCTATTGTCATAGCCCACCGCCTGTCCACTGTGCGCCGGGCGGACAGTATCGTGGCTCTGGAAGATGGCCGCATAATGGAACGCGGCACGCATGATGAGCTACTTATCAGGCAGGATGGCATCTACCGCAACTTGTATGAAATGCAGTTTCGCCATCAGACAGACGATGCTCTGGAAGTGTAGGGCTACTGGATGTATAATCAGTGCATGCTAATGGACACAGTCTTGCAGGGGAGTGAAGTGGAATGCCCAGACCCTTTCGTCTGGTGAGCATTGAGGAAAAACCGGAAAGAACCCTGGTGAAGGCGGGCAGCTGCGTTTTTGGCGGTGAGATAGTCCCCGTGATCGCCGGTCCCTGCGCCGTGGAGGATGAGGCGCTATACCTGGCTACGGCGGAAGTTCTCGCTTCCCTTGGCGTAAGCATGCTGCGCGGCGGGGTGTTTAAGCCGCGCACGTCACCCTATGCTTTCCAGGGCTATGGTGACAACGGCCTTGCTGTTTTGCGTCAGGCGCGCAGTCTCACCGGATTGCCAGTCGTCACGGAGATAACTGATGTAAGACAGGTCGAAGAGGCCTCCGAAGCAGTCGATATGCTACAGGTTGGCTCGCGTAATATGCACAACTTCGCTCTTCTGAGAGAGGTAGCCCGGGCGGGTCTGCCGGTGTTACTCAAAAGAGGGTTTGCTGCAACCATTGAAGAGTGGTTGTTAGCGGCCGAGTACATGTTGGCCGAAGGCAATGGCGATGTGGTGCTTTGTGAAAGGGGCATTCGCACCTTCGAGCCTGCGACCCGCAACACTCTGGACATAAGCGCCGTGCCCGTGGTCAAAAGCCTTTCTCATCTGCCAGTTATTGTTGACCCCAGCCATGCCAGCGGCAGCTGGCGCCTGGTTGGTCCTCTGGCCCTGGCGGCCGTGGCAGCAGGTGCCGACGGACTGATGATCGAAGTACACCCGCACCCCAACCGGGCGTTGTGTGATGGAGAGCAGTCCCTCACTGTGGAACGCTTTACAGCCCTTCTTTCGGATATGAAGAAGGTTGCTGAGGCGGTCAGCAGGAGGGTGTAGAGTCCGTAGTCTGCATTATATAAACCGCCCTCGATACCAGATAGGTATCGAGGGCGGTTTCCTAGTGCGCCCGGCATGGGCGATAA
>DDWC01000040.1 GCA_002345475.1 Firmicutes bacterium UBA2296 | reverse complement strand
GGGTAAAACCCATGCTGGTGTCCACTGACTTACCGTTCTTTATGGCCGCAATACTGGCGCCGTTACCCAGATGGCATGTAATGAGGTTGACTCCATCCACCGGTTTGTTGAGCATGGCGGCAGCGCGCTCCGTTACGTATCGATGAGAAGTGCCATGGAAGCCGTATCGCCTCAGGCCATACTTTTTGTAAAAGGATAAAGGCAACGCGTAAAGATACGCATGCCTCGGCATCGTCTGATGGAAAGCGGTGTCAAAGACACCCACATGCTTTACGTTGGGCATTAACTTGGCACACACTTCAACGCCCATTATGTTTGGCGGGTTATGAAGCGGCGCGAGTTCAATACACTCCTTGAGTGCATTCATGACATCCTCCGTAATGAGAACCGACCCCGCATATTTCTCACCCGCGTGGACAACACGGTGCCCAACGGCCTGGATCTCATCCATGCTGGATACAACCCCATGCACGGGGCTGGTCAGGGCTTCTGTTACCATGCCAATTGCCACTTCGTGGTTGGAGATTTCGGCTTCGATGACCACATTGGCCTCTTCACCGCGACGATGCTTGAGGAAACTACCCGGAATACCGATCTTCTCCACGAGTCCCTTGCATAGGACTGATTCGTCACTCATATCAAACACCTGGTACTTAAGTGACGAGCTTCCACAGTTGATGACTAAAACTTTCACAATTGATTACCTCCCCGGCCTAGCATTACTGCAAACTCTTATCTATTATATATTCTGTAACCACTATAGTCCAAGACTTTAGCGAGGGGGGAAGGCAAATTGCGCGTTTTGGGCATTGTTGTCGAATATAACCCTTTCCATAACGGCCACTTGTACCATTTGCAGCAGGCCAAAATTGAATGTGCGCCTGACCTGACAGTAGCCATAATGAGCGGTAACTTCACGCAACGAGGTGAGCCTGCTATCCTTGACAAGTGGGCCAGGGCCGAGATGGCCCTGGCAGCGGGAGTCGATCTTGTGCTGGAACTTCCAACCGCCTGGGCCGTACGCAGCGCGAGGGACTTCGCGATGGGGGCGATACAGCATCTACAGGCCTGCGGGATAACGCACCTCTGCTTTGGCAGCGAAAGTAATGACCTGCCGACCATGCGTCATCTGGCCAGAAACCAGAACACGGAGTCCCCTGAGTACCGCGCTGTTCTCCGGCAAAGCCTGTCGCAGGGCGCGGCGTTCGCCCGCGCCAAGTCCAACGCGTTACAGGAGAGCGCGGGTAAGTCGGTATCATTGCCTAACGACATCCTCAGCCTGGCCTATCTTGCCGCCATAGACAAGCTGAGCTCCAGCATCGTGCCCGTCAGTATAAAAAGGATTGGTAGCGGATATCATGACACTGACTACAGAGCCGAAATAGCCTCAGCTACCGCCATTCGGCGCGGCATTGCCCAGGGAGAGCCATTGCCACACTTGCCTGTTCCAGCACAAACCCTGGAAGTAATCAGCCGCGAAACAACTATCGGACGTGCCCCGGTGTTCTGGAACGCCTTCACAGAGATTTTGCGCTATCAGTTGCGCTACATGTCTGCCCAGGAGCTAAGCCTGTTGGCTGATATGGAGATAGGCCTGCCTCATCGTCTGACCAATCTCCCAGGCACATTCACCACTGTCGAAGAGCTGTTGACACAGCTGAAAACCCGGAGATACGCCTGGACAAGGCTGCAGCGCATTCTGGTTTACACCTTGCTGGGGCTCACTGCTCACAGGCTCGATGATATCCACAGAACTGGTCCGACATATCTGAGGGTACTGGGCCTGCGCCGAGAGACATCGGGACTGCTGCGCAGACTGAACCGTGAGTTGCCGATGATATATAATCCCAGCGAACTTCCCAATGACCAATCGATGGCCCTGGATACCAAAGCCGTCGATGTCTACGCCATGGGTTATCCGTCGCCGGCTCAGCGAGAAAAAAGGCAGGACTACACAAGACAGTTGATCGTGCTATAGAAGCCGTGTGGAAGGACTCTTGTCCGAAACCTTACACGGCACAAAGGAGCATCAGCCACATAAATCCGGCTGATGCTCCTTTGTGCCCATGTAAGGTTACATTAGTTTGCTCCGGATGGCAGGCAAGACTACTTCCGGAACCAGATCATCAATATCCCCACCCAGTCTGGCCACTTCTTTAACCAGGGAGGAGGACAGGTAGCTATAGCGGTTATGCGTCATCATGAAAAGCGTCTCAATATCGCTGTCAAGCTTCCTGTTCATTAGGGCCATCTGAAACTCGTATTCAAAATCGGATATCGCCCTGAGACCCTTTATGACAACTTTAGAGTGCACCGAATGCAGATAATCCACCAGCAACCCTTCAAAATGGTCCACTGAAACGTTGCCGAGATGGGCAGTTGAGCTGCGCAGCAGGGCCATGCGTTCCTCCACACTGAACATCGGTGACTTGCCCAGATTTCTCACAACGGCAACCGTCAGATGGTCGAACACTTTGGCCGCCCTTTCGATGACGTCGAGATGGCCGTTGGTTACCGGATCAAAACTGCCTGGATATACTGCTCTACTCATTATTGAATGCCCCCTTGCGGTAAAACGTCATCGTGGTCTGACCGTACTTCCTCACCTTGTACTGCTCAAGCCCGGCGCTGGTGAGTGGCATGTCTTCTTTGAAGAAATGCTCCACTACCAAAACGCCATCATCTGCTAACAGATCATGCAAGGCTACAAGTTCCACTGCTGACTGCGCCAACCCCTGTTCGTAAGGGGGATCGGCAAATATCACATCGAAGGTTCTTCCCGCCAGGACTGGCAGTACTGTGCGGAAGTCACCGCAAAGGACCTCAAAGTCCGCGATTCCTATGCCCATGGCTGCGGTGTTTTGGCTGAGTAGCTCGATGACCCTCTGCGATTGCTCGATCGCCGTAACATGTGCGGCTCCCCGCGACAGAGCTTCAATACCCATAGCTCCGGTTCCTGCGCAGATATCCAGGAAACTGCACCCGGGAATCATTGAGGCAACGCTTGAGAATAGGGCCCCTCGCGCCTTGTCCGAGGTTGGCCGCACTGGGCACCTGTCGTCCATAGCTATCTTTCTACCACCGAAAATACCCGAGATGATTCTCATAAGACTCCCACCTCCTGCTGCCAACAGCCCTGGGCTACTGCGTATGCTGAAGTTGCTGCCGGCGCAAGGTTTCAGCGGCCCGGCGACCTGTGGGAGTATTCGCCATGCCACCGAGGCCTGTTTCCCTAAGCTGCATGGGTAGCATCCGGCCCACTTCCGCTACGGCCTGAATTGCTTCGTCGGCGGGGATAAAGCTTGTGACCCCGGAAACCGCCAGGTCACTCGCCATCAAAGCGATGACCGCACTGCCGGCGTTACGCTTAATGCATGGTATTTCCACCAGCCCAGCCACTGGGTCGCAGACCAGACCGATCTGATTCTTAAGCGCCAGAGCCACCGCATGCTGCAGTTTCTCCGCGTCTCCGGTACGGAGGTAAGTAAGGGCGCCTGCGGCCATGGCTGCACCCGAGCCACATTCGGCCTGGCATCCCCCTTCTGCACCCGCCAATGTGGCCTGGTCAGAAATAGCCAGTCCGATGCCGCCGGCCACGGCGAGGGCAGAAACAAGCTGCTCGTCGGTGAATCCTGCTTCTTCCGCCGCAGCTATGAGAACACCCGGGACTACGCCGCTGGCACCCGCAGTGGGCGCCGCCACAATTCGTCCCATGGCCGAGTTCAACTCCGCCGTGGCAATGGCATAGGCCATGGCTTTCTGAGCCAGGCCACCGAGCATACCCTGTCCTCTCGCCGATAAGACGCGAACTCCGTCGCCGCCGCTAAAACCGCTGCGTGAGCGAAGTTCCGGATCAAGGCCGGCTCGGATACCCTCCTGCATTACCTGCAGCGACAGATTCAGGCGATTCTTGAGCTCCTGGCTCTCGACCCCCATATGCTCAGCTTGCCAGAAACAAATGTATTCTGCCAAATCCAGCTCGCTTTCTGCCGCCTTCTGACAGATCTCTCGCAACGTGATCACAGACTTCACCTCACAACGGGATAATTTGGGTCGCCCGCTGGACACCTTCGGTAGAGCGCACTCTGTCAAGCACTCGAGGTTCAGCCGGTGCGTCAATTTCGATGGTCATTACTACTGAGGATCCTTTCCCCTGACGAGATACCGTCATATTGCCTATATTGATATTCTCGGAAGCCAGGCAGGACGTAAGCAAAGTGATGACTCCAGGGCGATCCACTGAGTGAATAACCAGAACAATGTTCTCACCGTTGAGCTTTACAGGAAAACCGTCTATCTCCGTGACGCGGATTCTCCCACCTCCCACCGACACACCCAGTATGTCAATTTGGTTGGTTTCGCCGGCAAGACTTAACCTCATAGTATTGGGGTGATCAACTGGGACGCCAGAGAGAACTACGAACTCATAGCCGAAAGCCTCGCGGGCCAGGCTATCCGACTGACGAATCCTCAGGTCATCGGGATCATAACCCAGGAGACCGCCAAGCACCGCCAGGTGAGTGCCGTGACCGAGGTACGTCTCCGCAAATGATCCGTAGAGTTTTATCTCGGCTCGATGCACCGGCTCCTGCAACATTATTCGGGCCAGCTTGCCGATTCTGGCTGCTCCCGCAGTATGGGATGACGAAGGCCCGACCATAATCGGGCCAATAATGTCAAATATGTGGGCCATTGTCTTCACTCCACAGAAAAGATGTAGTAGTAGAAGGGTTGTCCTCCATCACAGAAGTCAAGCTGGCATTGTGGGAATCGTTCCTCGATGGCGTCAGCCAGACGCCGTGCTTCACCTTCACTGATGTCTTCACCGTAAAAGAGTGAAATGACCCCATCGTCTTCCGTCACCATGGAATCGAGAAGCTGCAGGGAGACTGCGTAATTGTCCCTCCCTATGGCTGCTATGTTGCCGTTGGCCAGCCCAAGAATATCTCCCTCGCTGACATCGCCTACATCGCTCTTGTATGTCTTCACGGCATAGGTGACCTGCCCCGTCTTCACCTCTCCCATGCGCCGCTGCATGGATGCCACCATTTTGTCCACAGAATCAGGTTCGGGCTCGTAAGAAAGCAAAGCTGCCAGGCCTTGCGGGATGGTATGGCTTGCCACAACGCGCACAGTCTTACCGCTTATGTAGCGAACCTGTTCAGCAGCCATGACGATATTCTTGTTATTGGGCAGGATAATTACCTCGTCACAGGGTAGGCGATTAACCGCCTCCGCCAGATCCTCTGTACTGGGGTTCATTGTCTGTCCGCCTTCAACGACCACGTCAACGCCGAGACTGCGGTAGACTTCCGCCAGGCCATCTCCCGCCACCACGGCGACCACTCCGACAGTTTTCCCTTCGCCGGGAATCGGTCCTGCCGCCATTTCCTCGGCCCAGTGGGTATGTTGATGCTGCTCTTTCATGTTCTCTATTTTTATTCCGCTGAGCTCCCCATGTTCCATGGCTACTTCCAGTGCCAAACCAGGATGATTCGTATGCACGTGAACCTTGATGATCTCCTCATCACCCACCACAAGCAAAGAGTCTCCGTGAGACTCCAGGGCGGCACGCAGGTTCATTTCGTCAACCGACGGCTTAAGCAGGAGAAACTCGGTGCAATACAGGAACTCAATTTCGGAGCTGACTGCAAGGGCGGGCCTTGGTGCTGTGGTTACCTGAGTCCTAGCTGCAGGTGCCGGGACAGAGAATGGTATTTCCTGACCCTTAAGCACGGCCAGAAAGCCGCGGTAAACGAAAACCAGGCCCTGGCCACCGGCATCTACGACGCCGGCCCGCTTAAGGACCGGAAGCATGTCCGGGGTTCTGGCGAGAGTCTTCTCTGCCTGGCTCACTACGCTTTCCATCATGGCCACCAGATCGTCGCTGGCGCGGGCACTGGCCTGAGCTGCCTTGGCAGACTCCTTGGCAACCGTCAGTATCGTGCCCTCCACAGGTCGACCAACAGCCTTGTAAGCTGTATCTACCCCGGCGGACAGAGCATGGGCGAAGTCCTTAGCGTCAATGTTCTCTTTTTTATCAAGGTATCTTGAGAAGCCGCGGAAAAGCTGAGATAGGATAACACCGGAATTGCCTCGAGCTCCCATAAGGGAACCGCTGGCTACCAGCTGAACTACTTGTGTGACCGTATCTGCAGGGCCTCTTTCAAATGCCTTTAGAACCGCCTGCAGCGTCAAATTCATGTTCGTACCCGTATCTCCGTCGGGAACCGGGAAGACATTAAGCGCATCCACCTTGGCCTTGTTCGCTTCGAGGTTTTGGGCCCCGACCATGAACATGTGCTTCAGCTTCTGCGCATCAATATTCTTATGCACCAAGCGTATCCATCCCCCTATTTGCCGTCACTGACTCGCACTCCCTGCACATTTACGTTGACTTGCTCCACAGGGATACCAACAAAGCTCTCAACGATGTATTTTACCTTCTCCATTACGTTCTGAGCAACCTCGGAAATACGTGTTCCGTAAGCGACAATAATATACAGGTCGATGGAAACGCGGTCATTGTTCAGACGAATCTCCACGCCCCGCGACAAGTTCTCCCGACCTAGCAGCTCGATGAAGCCGTCCTTAATACGGCTGCGCGAGGTCATCCCCACAAGGCCATAACACTCAAGCGCCGCTACTCCGGCGGCTGTGGATATTGCTTCTTCCGATATTACTATTCGACCAAAGTCATTGGAAATGGTTTGACTCACTGGCTTTCCTCCTCTGCCTGGGTCATATCCAAAGTATTTCTTCTAATAATAACACAATCCTGCACAAGTACGCACCTGCTCACCTTGCCAGCTACTCTCGACCTGTGGTAGAATTACATCCGTGAAAAGGAGGTGCAGCTAATGTTCAAATGCGAAATTTGCGCCAAAGGCAGCCAGTCGGGCAGCAAACTCAACTATAAAGGCTCACAGCTAACAAAGCGCGTTAAACGGATTCGTCAACCCAACATCCAGAAAGTCCGGGTACTGATTGACGGCACCCCTCAGCGCCAGTATGTCTGCACAAAGTGTCTGAAGTCAAATCGGGTTATCCGAGCCATCTAGTTGCTAATTCGGATAAAGAGCGGTCTGTAAAATTACAGACCGCTCTTTTCCATTTTGCTGATTCTCTCAGCAAAATCTGCTCGATCCGTGGCACCAAAGAATGCGGCTCCTGTCACAAGAAAATCTGCGCCTCGCTTCACACACGCTTCGGCAGTGCTCAAATTGACGCCTCCGTCAACCTGAATCTCAAAATCCAGAGCAGCCTCCTGACGCAACCGATCCAGTTCCTCAATCTTGTTAAGCATTCCGGGGATAAACTGCTGACCGCCATAACCAGGATTGACGGTCATCACCAGCACCAGATCTACATCGGAGATTAATTCCTTTATGCTCGACACAGGAGACGAAGGGTTGAGAGCCAGGCCCGCTTTAACCCGGGAAGACTTAATGTGATGCACAAGCCGGTGGAGGTGCCTAACACACTCACCGTGAACGGTAATGATATCCGCACCTGCGGCGATAAAGGCATCGACTTGAGTCTCGGGGTGTTCCACCATGAGATGGCAGTCAAACCGCAGCGTACCGAAGCGCTTCACGGCCTGAGCCATGTTTGAGCCATAGGATATGTTTGGCACATAGGTACCATCCATCACGTCAACATGTACCCACGATAATCCGCTATCAACAACACTCTGGAGCTCTTCCCCCAGGCGCAACAAATCGGCGGCCAGAAGCGACGGTGCAACTTTGATCATCTGTACTGACTCCTTTCGCGCTCATCAAGTTCCGCATAGAGCATCCTGTAACTATCGTATCTGCGCTGTGAGACCTCGCCACTTTCAGTAGCTGACTTTACAGCGCATCCTGGCTCGGTAACGTGCCGACAGTCATGCCCGAATTTGCAGTATTCACGTAGCGATCGCATTTCGGGCAGGTAATCGCTAAGATCGGCAGCCCGCATTTGTGCGGGGAGCTCCAGCTTGCTGAAGCCTGGAGTGTCAACTATATACGCTTCCCAATCGGCAACTCTAATTCGCTCAACATGTCTGGTAGTGTGTTTGCCCATACTGGTCTTCTCACTCACTTCTCCTACTGCGATATCAAGAGCGGGACGCAACCGCCGCAACAAACTTGATTTCCCAACCCCGGATTGACCTGCCAGAACGGAGACTCGCCCCCTTAGCTCTGCGAAAAGAGGTGAAAGATCTTCGTCGTCCGAAAGTGATAATTCGACAACCGGATACCCTGCGGCAATGTATGGTGCTGTAAACTCCGGATCGCCTGACAGGTCGCTTTTGTTGACACATAAAACCACCCGCAACTCCATAAACTCGCCAGTAACCAAAAGACGGTCCACCAGAAGGCGATTTGGGTCTGGAGCAGCAAAGGCAGCCATGACCACCAATTGCTCAACATTGGCAACTGCAGGCCTGAACATCAGGTTTCGCCTGGGCAGTATGTCAATTACGGTGCCCTCTTCAGCGTCGATTGGCTCGACGGTCACCAAGTCGCCAACCATCGGAGATTCGTTTTGTGCCTTGAGCCTTCCTCTCCCACGGCACCTGAGTATGCCGTCAGGGAGGTCCACAAAGTAGAACCCGGCCAGAATTTTCAGTATCCGTCCCTGTACAGGCTTACTCACTGCCAATTCTCTCATAGCGGTACACTCGTCCATTGATGGTAACGAGCAGGTAATAAGGCGCTACAGCCTCGACTTCCACCACAATATCGCCTCCACTGGGGCTGCGTATCTGATCAAAGACAATCTTGCGGCCTTCGCGATCCTCAGCCGAAATCTCAACGCGGCTGTTTTCTGCCAGCTCACTGGCGGGCACAACTACCGTCTCCTTAAACAGCTTACCCCGGCTAACAACCAGGGAGACAAGCGTACCACGGGGAACTCGCTCAAAGGGTGATATCCCCTGCCTGACTACATAGCCAAAACCGAGACTGCCATATTCCCAAGTGATCGCGCCCACCTCAAGGCCCACATTGCGCAACTGCAGCTCCGCCTCTGCCTGAGTGAGTCCTACAAGGGTCGGAGGGTTAACATAGACAACTGGAGACCCCAGACTAACCAGGACGTCAACCGGAGTTCCGCGTTCGGCGCGCAGCGGCGGCCGTGGATTTTGTGATATTACCACGCCGGCGGGTATGGTGTCGCTGTGTTCGGTGTCCTGCTGACCAACGACAAAGCCTTCTTCGTTAAGAGCTATTCGCGCCTCCAGCAGTGTCTTGCCAACGACGTTGGGGACCTCTTTGAGATCTGCGCCTTGACTGGGAGTTATCTCCACTTCCCGGCCCGCCCTGACGGTGCGGCCGGCTTCAGGACTCTGCCGAATGACTGTCCCGGGTTCGACCTCGGCATTATACTCGCCGTCACGAATCAGGTATGTGAGATTAGCCTCTCTTAAGGTCTGCTGCGCCGCTGCCAGAGACATACCCACAATGTCTGGGACTATGACCTCCGGCCGCGGCCACAACATGTAGAGAATGCCGACGCCAATCCCTGCCATGGTCAGTATCATCAGGATTGTCAGTATGACTACCCACGAGGGCTTCTTTTTTTTCTTCTTTCTTGCCACTTCATTCGCCCTCCTGCTGCCGGCAGTTTCGGCGCCCTGGATGAAAGCGTCCGCTAGTTCCTTCTGGTCGCGCAACACCAGCTCGCCGCTACCTCTGAGGCTACCACCCCGTCGTGCCAGTTGCTCGGCAGCGCCTGGCAACTCAGCCAAATCGGCCAGCATTTGCTCAGCTGACTGGTACCTGCCCGCCTGCTCCTTGCTCATGGCGCGTTCAACGATGGCCGCCAGAGCTTCACTGACTTCAGGTTTGAGTTCCCGCACAGGGGTGGGGACCTCCTGTAGGTGTTTGATAGCCACCGAGAACATGCTATCTCCGGAATAGGGTGTCTTACCTGTCAGCATTTCATACATCACTACGCCCAGAGAATAGATGTCCGATCGTTCGCTGGTGAAGCCTCCCCTGGCCTGTTCCGGCGACATGTAGTGCACTGATCCCATCAACGAGTCGCTTTCCGTCAGAGTCGCTGTGGTAGTGACTCTGGCCAGTCCGAAATCGGCGACCTTGACCTGACCGTCGCGAGTCAGGAGAATGTTGTGCGGTTTGATGTCACGATGTATAACCCCGTGGCGGTGGGCATGGCGCAAAGCCTCGCAAATTTGCATGGAAATATCAACCACCTCAGACTCACTGATAGTTGTGAGATCTTCGATGTGCTGCTTGAGGGTTTTCCCTTCCACGTATTCCATAACGATATAGTATGTGCCCTCGTCCTCTCCCACGTCATATATCCCCACCACATGTGGGTTAGACAGGCTGGCAGCCGCTTGAGCTTCACGACGAAATTTAGCCACAAACTCGTCATCTGTTGTGAGACTCGCATTCAGAACCTTGACGGCCACTGTCCGATTGAGAAGAGAATCCCTGCCACGATAGACAAAAGCAGTCCCGCCTCCGCCTCTTTTCTCTTCGAGGGAGTAACGACCACCCAGTACTTTACCTAGCATTCTACACACCCTTCCCATACTGCCAAGAGGACAGTAACATTATCGGGGGCCCCGCGCTCCATTGCCAATGAGACCAGTATGCTGGCCTTCGCTTCGCCCACCGTATCACTCATAAGAACCTTAGATATCTCATTATCGCTGAGCACCCGGGTCAGGCCATCGGTGCACAGGAGAAGCACATCCCGCTGCATAAGGCGATGTTCTGAGCTATCGCACTGAACTGAGCCCACAATACCCAGGGCCCGGGTCAGGACATGCCGTTGAGGATGAGTCTCGGCGTCGGACGAAGTAATCTTGCCCTGGTTAATCAGATCCTGCACCATGGAATGGTCCACAGTAAGACGGGACAACTCCCCGTCTCTTAACAGATAGGCTCGGCTGTCGCCAATGTGTGCGATAAAACACTGCGTTTCCGTCAGCAGCGCAGCTGTCAGCGTTGTTCCCATACCGTGCAAAGAATCGCTTAACCCTGATTCTCTGTATACCACCGCATTGGCCACCGAAATCGCCTGGCATAAGGCATCAGCAGGCTCTTCTGCAGGCCGCCCGGCAATGACGGCGTCGAGAAGAGTCATCACAGCCAACTTGCTGGCGACGTTGCCTGCCTGGTGCCCTCCCACTCCGTCAGCAACGCAACACAGAAGCATTGTCGCCTCGCCTACTCCGTCAAGCTTGTGAATCAGCCAGTAGTCCTGATTGTCAGAGCGTATTGCGCCGGCACTACTTTCGGCGTATGCTTACCACACTGCGCCCACCTCACTTAGTCGTTCTTGGGGTGCGTCGCCTCAACTGACCGCATGACCCGTCTATTTCCAGCCCCAGCCCACGACGGATGGTGGCATTTACTCCCTTACTCTCCAGAGCCTTGCGGAAGGCCTCCACTCTGGCCGCACCCGGGGCTTCCCAACCCATCCCCTCCACGGGGTTAACAGGGATGAGGTTAACATGAAAGTGACCTTTCACCATTTCCGCCAACTGACGTGCCGCTTCCGGGCTGTCGTTTATCCCACTGATCAGAGTGTATTCTATGCTGACTCGGCGACCTGTTGTACGGGAGTAGTCATGCATGGCGGCCAGCACGTCAGCCACCGGGTAGGTCTGGTTAATGGGCATGATCTTCGACCGAGTTATGTCGTCTGCTGCGTGCAGACTGACGCTCAGTGTCAAGGGTAATCCTTCAGCCGCCAGACGCTGCATTTGGGGAACGAGGCCACAAGTGGACAGGGTTACCCTCCGTGGGCTGATGCCGAGATGTTCCCGCAAAGCGTGAACAAAGGTAATAACCTCAGCGTAGTTGTCCAGTGGTTCACCCATGCCCATCAGTACCACATGCGTATTGGCTCTGCCTTCAGAGTCTTTGCCGGCAAGGATGACCTGTGATAGCATCTCCCATGAGCTGAGATTGCGTATATAGCCTCCTTCAGCGGAGGCACAGAAGGCACATGCCATTTTACACCCCGCCTGGGTGGAAACGCAAACCGAAGTGCCATAGTCATATTTCATAGCGACTGACTCCACAACTTCACCGTCGTCAAGTCGTATCGCGTACTTGGTCGCCCAACCAGACGCCAGAGCGCCCACAATTTCTGCCGGGACAGTTCTCCTGCCCTCATCTGACAAAACAGTGCGCAAACTTGCGGGGAGATCGGTCATTTTTGACCAATCCGTCACCCGGCGTTCGAAAATCCAGCGAGATATCTGCTTTGCTCGGAACGCTGGTTGCCCAAGAGAGGTCAGCAACAGCTGCTGTTCGGCGGAACTTAGCAGGATGAAGGGCTTCATCAGTGAACTCACGAAGCACCGAGCTCCTTTCTGTCCAGAACGGCTATATAAAAGCCGTCCGTTCCATCCCTGTGTGGCCACAACCGGACTTCACGAATAAGAGAATAATCACCGCGGCCCCTTAACAACGTCTCGACTACTTCGTTTGTCTCTTCAGGCTCTGTAGTGCAAACACTGTACACCAGACGCCCCCCTGCCCTCACAAGATCGGCCGCCTGGATTATCATCTGATTCTGCATCGCTGAGAGCGCCGTGATGTCCTTCTCGCTGCGATGATACTTGATATCCGGCTTATGGCGCAAAACACCGAATCCAGAGCAAGGAGCATCAAGAAGCACACGGTCTGCTATGGGAGTGTACTCCCTGGCATTCTCCACTTTCGCGTGAACAACCTTAACAATAGAGGTCCCCAGCCGGGCGGCATTCTCTGATACTAATCTCAGTCTGCTGCTATTGGCTTCAACGGCAAACACCGCACCCTCATTTTCCATTAATTCGGCCAAGTGTGTGCTCTTTCCTCCGGGAGCGGCACACAAATCTACCACTGTCTCACCAGGTTGGGGGTCCAACATCAGCGACACATAGGCGGAAGCCTCGCCCTGAACTGTATAGTAACCCTGACGAAACAGTTCCCCGGTGAAATCAGGCGCTTTGTCAAGATAAAGGCTCTCGCAGGCTAGCTTCCCCTGACACGAGGTCACTCCTTCATCCATGAGTCGCATTTGGAGGACGTCCGGCGAGATGCGCAGGCGATTGGAGCGGATACAAAAATCAGCAACCGTATTGTTAGCGATGAGCAACTGCTCGGCCTCTGCCTCACCCAAACGCTTTATGTACCGTTCCACAAGAAACCTGGGGTGTGAATAGCGCACCGACAGATGAGAAACCAGATCATCATTGCGGGAAGGCCAGGAAGGTTCAGGCGCAACCGCTATCTTCCTGAGTACGGCATTGACCAGACCGGCAGTGCCTCGGTGACCGTATCGGTGGGCCAGCTTGACTGATTCATCCACCGCCGCACTGTGGGGAATCTTGTCCAGATACATGATCTGATATGCGCCCAGGCGAAGGATGTTGCGGATGGCGTCGGGTAATGATGATATGTCTCGCCTCAAATGAGACTGCAGGGCAAAATCAAGGGACAAGCGCATAGAGACGGTGCCGTATACAAGCCTAAAAAGCAGCGCCTGGTCGACCCTGCTTAGGTTTCCTTCCTGTAGCATGTTACTCAGCGACAGATTGGCGTACGCTTTGTCTCGTTCAACTTTCAGAAGAGTGTCTAGGGCCAGTCTGCGTGGGTCGGCAGTCCTGTTTCGCAATTTAACGCCGCCTGCTGTTACGAAGTAGAAGCAGTCTGGCCAGGTTAGCCAGAGCAACCGCAGTGGCAGCAAGATAGGTGAATCCGGCAGCGCGCAGCATCTGCTTCACGGGGCCGGCTTCCTCTCGGGTTATGTACCCGCCACTATCCAAAAGCTCAATAGCCCGATTGCTGGCATTAAACTCAACCGGCAGTGTTACCAGCTGAAAGAAGACTACCGCCGAGAACAGGAGGATGCCTGCTGTCATCAGAGCATCACTGCTCATGAGCATGCCGATAAGAAAAAGGGGGAAAGCCATATTTGAGCCTATGCTGACCACAGGCAAGATGGCGCCACGCAAAGCCAGCGGAGCATAGCTTTCGTGATGTTGCAAAGCATGACCAGTTTCGTGCGCGGCAATACCCAGTGCGGCAAGAGACTTGCCACCAAACACTTCCCGCGACAAGCGAACGACCTTCACCCGGGGATCGTAATGGTCGCTAAGCTTGCCCTCAACCATCTCCACTCTGACCTCATCGAGCCCCGCACGGTGCAAGATATCCCGGGCGACGTCAGCTCCGGTGCGTCCAGACTGCGATGGAAGCTGGCTGAACTTGGCATAGGTCCCCTGGACCCGACTCTGTGCAAACAGGGCAATCATCATCGCAACAAAAACCAGAATATACCCCTGTGTTCCACCAATG
>DDWC01000208.1 GCA_002345475.1 Firmicutes bacterium UBA2296 | reverse complement strand
CCTTGAGACCCTCGCGGGACATGCCTATAATGTTTCTGACGCCCGCCTCGCCCTGACTTTGCTCCAGGTACTTCCCGGTTCTACCGTGGACATAGAGGATATCTCCGCGCTCGTTGACTAGGACCCCGGCCAGAGAACTCTCCCGGAGCACCGCCTGCTCTGTGATTTCTCGCAGTGAATATTTCACACCTGGAGGTGTCCTGGACTTCTTGTCATCGATTATGGCCTGTGTTCTCAGGGCCTGTGGCATCAGTTGCGTATGTACACTCCGCCGAACTCCGACGAGATCCTGCTTGCGTCGATAGAACTTCAGTTTCCTGTCAAGCGCTTCAAAGAGATATTCAAACTCGCCCACAGTCTCTGAACTACCGAGAAAGAGAATGCCTTTGGGATTTAGCGCATAATGAAACAGCGGGATCAGCTTCTTCTGTAAATCGCTGTTAACGTATATCAGGAAGTTTCGGCAGGAAATGAGGTCCATCCTGGAGAAGGGCGGGTCCTTAATTATGCTCTGCTCCGAGAAGATTAACAGGTTTCTGAGCGACTTGTTCACAGAATATCCATTGCCATCCGTTGCCGGGGTGAAGAACCTCGAGATCCTCTCTGGTGTTATGTCTGCGCTGATGCTGGCCGGATAGAGCCCTTTCCTGGCGACAGCAATTGCGTGTGGGTCAATGTCGGTTCCAAAAACCTGTATGACATGTTTGCCCCCGGCCTTCTCCACATACTCCTGAAGCAGGATAGCAATTGAGTATGCCTCTTCGCCTGTAGAGCATCCAGGACACCAGACTCTGATGCTTGACCCGGCCTCTTTGGCTGCGAACAGCCCGGGAACTATATCTTCTTCAAGCTTCGTGAAGGCCTCTTTATCTCTGAAGAAACTGGTTACACCAATCAGGAGATCGCGAAAGAGAGCGTCAATTTCATCGGGAGTCTGATGCAAGAACTTGGCATACTCATCAAGGGACTGAATCTGGTGAATGGCCAGTCTTCGTTCAATGCGCCGATTTATAGTGCTTGGTTTGTATTGAGAGAAATCGTGTCTAGTCTGGAGATTGATCAGTTCGAACACCCTTTTCCGGGAGCTATAATCCTCTATCGACGATGTGACCTCGGAAGATTGTCGGATCAAGTGGGAATGGCGGATAAATGACAGTATTTTCGGCACCATCTCCAACGGATCTAGCTCAAAATCCACCAGTCCAGTTGCCAAAGCACTCTTGGGCATCCCGTCGTATTCTGCGGTCTCCGGCGTCTGTGCGACGGAAATGCCGCCCTCTTCTTTGACAGCCCGAAGGCCCAGCGTGCCGTCGCTCCCCGTGCCTGAAAGGATGACGCAGATAGCTTGCTCGCGTTGGTCTCTGGCCAGGGAACGGAAGAAAAAATCGATGGGCATGCTCTGGGATCTGGGCGAGCCGGGAGCAGAGAGTCTGATGGTGCCATCCAGCAGTGCCATATTGTAATTGGGAGGAATAACATAAATATTGTCGGACTCGACCTTCATGCCCTCCTTCGCTTCTAGAACTCGCAAAGCAGTGTGCCTGGCGATTATCTCTGTGAGGAGGCTTTTGTGGTCAGGTGCAAGGTGCTGGACCAGAACAAAAGCCATTCCTGGCGGGTGATCCGTCGGGATACCCGAAAAGAATGACTCGAAGGCAGCCAGACCACCCGCAGAAGCTCCCACGCCTACAATGGGAAAGCCTGTCGCTTGCTCCGGGGTCTGGTGCAAATCAGCTACGCTATCCTTGCTCTTTGCCACGCCATTTTCGCTTATAAATCCAGTAGTCATGAGGCCCTCCTAATAATTCGCACATGCGTTTTAATATCAAATGATAAATTGTATCATACGTGTAATTGTCCTGCAATATAAGTGTACACTAATTTTACTAATTGTCAATGAATGTTAAACGGACTAAAGGACAGATAGGCCGCTGATCTCAGCTGATGTTACAGAGAAAGGCCGCCGCAAAATCTGCGACGGCCTTTCTGCTCCCGTTTGGTTTTTTTCACTTAATACCTATGATACTCCAGTAAGGCAGAAATACTGTGTACAGCAGCACCAGCAGTGCTGCCAACATGGCAAACCCCATGGAGAAGACATCCTTCTTATTAAAGTAACCCATGTCTGCCGCCATCAACAGCGGCATGGACTGAGCAGGATAGAACTTGACGGTGTCTATGGTCATGGTCACTGCCAGTCCCACCAGCACCGGGTTAATGCCCAGTCCTCTGGCTAGATGAACAAACAATGGCAGGAGAAGCGCCAGACAGATGGTGATACTGGGTATGAGCAGGTTAACCAGCACAGTCGCGACAATAATTATCAGTAGCAATATGGGCATTGGCCATCCCGCCGGCAAGAGCATGGCCATTCTCTCTGTGAAGAGATCAAGGACCCCAAAGCGCCTCATGGCATCCACCAGGGAAAGCAATGTGCCAAGGATGATTACGGTATCCCAGGTCCCCGTCTGCCTGATATCCTTCCAGTCCAGGCTGCGTCCCAGCAACAGCAATATGAAACCTATCATCGCCGGGACAACTGTCGGGAGGTGGTGCCAGCTGTCACTCAACCAAAGTCCCACCATGACCATCAGTACGGCCAGAATGTACCAATCCCCTTTGCAGAGGGAGTAAGGGGCTACGGCCGCCTCGGCGGTCTCATCCTGCACAGATGTTTGAACGGGATAGCGCACCAGGATGTACCCCAGCCCTGCCAGCATAAGTGAATAGTAAGGGAAGGCCATCATGACAAACCAGCGCGACCAGCTGAAGCCGCCCAGAATGCTGGCGCTGACCATAGGAGCCAGGCCTCCCGTCAGGAGAGCCGAAGAAGCCAGGGCGTTCAGTATCCCCAGGGTAAGTCCAACTCGTTTGGCCTCTCCCCTCTCCCCTCTCGCCGCGACCACCTCGCTCATCAGCGGCTTCAGCATGGCGTTGCGGGTGACTGAGGAAGGCAGGATAAGAGATAAGGGAAGAAAGGAGAAGCACAACAGCGCCGGTAGAGGTACCTTTGACTTCTTCATACTGTTTAATAGCCAACTAACGAAGACCCTGCCCAGGCCCGACTGTGCCACCGCCATGCCTACCCCGGTGACCGCCACCAGGAAGAATAGCAGCGGCGACTGAAAACCGCTGAACACCAGCGATTGTTCACCCCTTGGCAGGTGCAGTGACAGAAGCAGCAACAGCACAAAGCTACTGGTAACCGGGTGAAAAAAATCTGTACTATAAAGTGCAACCGCTGATACCGCCAGGAGAATTAGCGCGGAAGCCACGGGAAGGAATATTATGGCATAGGCGTTAACTGCTCCAATGAGGGCGACAGCAATAACTGCAGCCATGGGCACCACTCCCAATATCACATAATCTCAGTATGCACCATTGACATGCCCTGTCAATTAGAAGGCAAGACAAAAGCCGCCGCAAAACTGCGGCGACCGGCATTATCTTCAACAAAACTGGCTATTCGATGGAATCCGCCCATTCAACGGCGTCCAGATACATCTCCGAGACCACGGTGCTTTGTACGTCATTTTCCCGGCAAGACTGCTCAAAAGCGTCCCAACGTGCTGCTTCGTACAGCTTTACCATGCTGAGCACCCGGCAGTAGCGGGACTCCCTGCCCAGGAGCGTATCCAAAATAGCGGGAGACAGCGGAAGCTCACCCACCAGCGCATCCATGGGATGGTTCATGATGGCATCCAGCATCGAGAAAAGCCCCACGAGGAACAAGTCTTCTTTCTGCTGTTTCATGCCAAAACTACCGGCCAGGCCTTCGGCCATTTTGCCCCTGACCAGGGATTGTCTGATGAGAGCATCTGGCTTGTCAGACGCCAGTTCCTGGACCATGAGCAGAGCCGCCCACTTTATTATCTCCCTGTATCCGAGACGAACCAGCGCTGCTCTTATGTTAGTGATGCGATCCACCGGATAATGTCCTACTGTGTTGATTAAACGGAGCAGTTTGTACGACATCGCCAAATCGGCTTCAATGATGTTGGTCATGCGTGCGAAGTCTGGCTCGACCTTGGCCAGTTCCGCAAGCAGCCGCAGGTAGTTGCCGCGCAGCATTTTTATGTCCTTACCCTTTAGGACCTCCGGGCGCGAAAAGAAGAAGCCCTGGTAATACTTGTACCCCAGATGGCGGGCCTCCTCGAGTTCTTCCATGGTTTCAATCTTCTCTGCCACGAAGGACAGACCGGGCCTTCCATGCCGGCTAACCACCTGATGCCTCTCCTGCAACGAAGTGCTGCGGAAATCGACTTTGATCAGATCGGCCAATTCTATCAGGGCTGGATGGGCTTCACTGAGGATGAAGTCGTCCAGCGCAAAGGAATAGCCCTGCTCCTTCAGTTTGGCGCAGGACTCCAGGAACTCGGCGTCCGGTTCGATGGCTTCGATCAGCTCAATGACCAGTGATTCCCTGGAGAAAAGAGTGGGTATTTCCGTCGTGACAAGGTTTCGGGTGAAGTTGACGAAGGCCCTCTTGCCCGCCGTAAGGTCATGAGACTGCATGCAACTGGATATTGTGTTTATCACGGACAATGTGGCCATGTCCCCGTCCACAAAGCAGCTGAAGTTGGCCGTGGATGAACGAAACAGCAGTTCATAGGCGATGGTATCCAGTTTGTCGTTGAAAATTGGTTGACGTGCGATGAAGACATCCATTAATTAGCTATCCTCCAAACGTCATGGCCACATACTCGATGATGACGCCGTAAATGATACCGGCGGCAAATCCTGTAGTGTCCACAAAACCAGTGGAGCTGTAGAAGGCGAAGGAAACCAGCAAACCAATAACGGCCCCGCGCAGCAAGGATCTTGCCGTGCCCTGCCCGCCCGGAGCCAGACCTACCACTACACCCATCAGTACCCGATTGTACCAGAAAGCAAAAAGAAAATGCAGCGGCAAGAAGCCCATGCGCAGCATAGCCCCAATAATACAGACGACACCCAGCGCAGCCCCCGTTATGATACTGACTTTGATCCTGTTTAAAGATGCCATCATACACCGCCTCCCATACTGTGTAATATACTATAAGCAAAGGGAAAACCCAATAGCGCAGATGTGTGCAGTCAGCAATTCAGATCAGACAAGTCCATCAGCCGGTCGTATATGATGTGACAGAGGTGGTGATAACATGTTTGAGTGGGAAAAGGCTATTCAGCAGATGACCAACATAATTGAGGAAATGGTTATCCGGGGAGCCGACGACGAACTTACTTTGAACCGATTGTCTGCGCGTCTAGGCTATTCGAAGTACCATGTGACCCGGCAGTTTGCGAGGCTGACAGGCCTCACCCTGAGACGCTACCTGGGGATCAGGCGCATCGTGCACAGCGTTCCTGATCTCAGAGATACCAGTTTGAACGTGCTTGATGTGGCCGTCAAGTACGGGTTCTCTTCCCAGGAAGCTTACACCAGGGCTTTCCGAAGGCAGTTTGGGATGACACCCGGAGAATATCGCCGGTCGCCAGGGTTACTGCTGATCCCGCCCCGCTCCCGCACGTTTGATCCATACTTCTCCGGATTGGAGGAAGAAAGACAAATGAAGACCGCACAAAAACCACAGGTGACCATCACCCAGGTGACGCTGCCCGCTCACAAACTCCTGCACGTCAAGAATCCCGCGGCCGACAATTACTTCAGTTTCTGGAGGCTACAGGAGGATATTCCGGGTCAGGACTGCGACACCATCACCGGCCTGCTCGACAGCATCAGCACCAAGCTCGATAGCGTTACCGGCAAGATGGGCGAGTTCGACGGCCAGATAGGCGGCTGGTACCACGCAGAAACAGGAAAGCGTGGCTACTTTTATGGTGTCAGACTGCCGCTGGATTACACAGGCCCCCTGCCTAGTCAGATGACGGTGACCGATGTGCAGCAAATCGACTATCTCGCCTTTGTCCACCCCGCCTTCGACTGGGAAAAGGACTGGGAAGCAGTGTACGATGCCATGGAGGAGGCCCTCGCCGCATACGACTACCCCGCTAATGGCTTGTCTCAGGACCTCGGGGGTTTTATGTACCAGGTAGTAAACCCCGAGCGTCTGGGCTATAGGGTTTACGTGCCCCTGCTCAGCAAATAACGTTAGAGGGCGCCGCATGAAGCGGCGCCCTCTAACGTTATTTGCGGGTTCAACAAGCGATATTACTTGCTGATTACTGAATGCCGAAAGCTGTCGACTGTTAAATCGTCCACTCGTCGTGCACTATACCCACCAGTAGCCACTCTCCGTCCACTTCTTCGAATACCAGACGCAAGCTACGCCAGTCCATACCCTCGTACTGCGGGTCAAAGCCACTGAAGTGGAACTCAACAAAAGCACCGTCCGGATAAACGTCATCGAGATTGATCAGCGTGTTGCCCATGCCGATAATGTTGTTTACGCCAATAAACTGAGGATTAACAAAGTCTGCATCGTACACAAAGCGGTCGTAGTACGCCGCGAAAGTCAAATCAATGGGAAAGCCTGTACCGTCGAAGGACCCCCAAGTGCGTGTCGTCGTGTCTGCAGGTAGCAGCGCCACTTCCGCCGCGGTAAACACCAGATCGTTAGCTGAGTCTACATATCCGTAGGGTGAAAAACGTAGGCCCTTGACCGGATGGGTCATTAGCGCCAACGCTGCGAAGTCTGCGTCTTCTATCAGGTATATTGCGGCAAGCGCTTTAGGCAACAGCGCTGCGTTGCTCGCAGCCAGGGTCTCTTCCAGGGACTCTACCTGCTCCGTAAGTGCGGCAACCTGGTTGGTCAGTTCAGCATTGGCAGCCTGCAGCGCCTCCAGCTCTGTCTGTGAGGGGCCACTGGGTGTACATCCCGTGAGCACGATCGCTACAAGTGCCGTGACTATCATTGACTTTATCAAAGGGTGTTTCATATAGATCTCTCCTTACTGTTACTAGCATAATTATACCAAAATCGTTTCGCGAAATATTTGAAGATGTCGTAACACTCTTGCAGGAGCGTGGAATTGCGTGAAGAATATGGGTGACGTAAAGATAATTATATGCGTCATACAC
>DDWC01000194.1 GCA_002345475.1 Firmicutes bacterium UBA2296 | reverse complement strand
CCTCTCAACAGCTGGCCGGACAACGCCAATCTGGATAAGGCCAGACGTCTGCTGTGGCCTGTTAAACAGAAATACGGCAAAAAGATCTCCTGGGCCGACCTGATGATTCTGGCCGGAAACTGCGCGCTGGAATCGATGGGCTTTAAGACTTTTGGCTTCGCTGGTGGCCGCGAGGACGTATGGGAACCCGAGGAGGATATCTACTGGGGATCGGAAAGCGAGTGGCTTGGAGACAAGCGCTATTCCGGTGATCGTGACCTAGAGAACCCCCTGGCGGCCGTTCAAATGGGTCTGATTTACGTCAACCCCGAGGGTCCTAACGGGCAACCTACAATCCTGGCATCCGGCAAAGACATCCGCGAAACTTTTGCACGTATGGCCATGAACGACGAGGAGACAGTGGCCCTCGTGGCCGGCGGCCACACCTTTGGCAAGTGCCACGGCGCTGGCAGCGCAACCCATGTCGGCCCTGAGCCGGAAGCGGCTCCCATTGAAGAGCAGGGCCTGGGCTGGAAAAACAACATGGGGACCGGCAAAGGCATCGATACCATAACCAGCGGCATCGAAGGCGCATGGACCCCCACACCCATCAAATGGGATAACACATATCTGGAGGTTCTGTTTAAGTACGATTGGGATCTGGTTAAGAGCCCGGCCGGAGCCTGGCAATGGGTGCCCACTGACCCCTCCGCGGCCACGGTGCCCGACGCCCACGATCCCAACAAAAAACATCTGCCAATGATGACCACTGCAGACATGGCCATGCGGATGGATCCAATTTATGGGCCAATTGCCCGCAGGTTCCGCGACAACCCACAGGAGTTTGCCGAGGCATTTGCCCGAGCATGGTTCAAACTGACCCATAGAGACATGGGTCCTGTGTCCCGCTATCTGGGACCGGAAGTGCCCGGAGAGGAACTGATCTGGCAGGATCCGGTTCCGGCAGTTGAGCATGACCTTGTGGGCGATGACGATGTAGCAGCACTGAAGAAGAGCATTGTAGAGTCGGGGTTGTCAGTGTCACAACTGGTTTATACCGCCTGGTCCTCCGCTGCCACCTTCCGTGGTTCTGACAAGCGCGGCGGAGCTAATGGCGCCAGAATTCGCCTGTCACCGCAAAAAGACTGGGAAGTGAACCAGCCGGATCAGTTACACAAGGTACTGACAACGCTTGGCAAAGTGCGCGATGATTTCAATGCCAAGTCAGGCAACAAGAAGATTTCTCTGGCCGACATGATTGTCCTGGGCGGTTGCGCAGCTGTAGAGCATGCAGCCAGACAGGCCGGCTACGATATCGTCGTCCCCTTCACCCCCGGGCGCACCGATGCCACCGATGAGCAGACAGACGCACCCTCTTTCTCGGTCCTTGAGCCCAAGGCCGACGGTTTCCGCAACTATGCCAAGGCCAAGTTTGCCGTAACCCCCGAGGAAATGCTGGTGGACAAGGCGCAGCTGCTCGGCCTCACAGCGCCGGAGATGACGGTCCTTGTGGGCGGAATGCGCGCTCTCGGCGCGAACTACATGAACGCCAAACACGGGGTCTTTACTGCTAATCCCGGCACGCTGACCAACGATTTCTTCGTCAACCTGCTGGATATGGGCGTCGCCTGGCAGCCCACCGCCGAAAACCCCGAGATTTTCAGCGGCAAAGACCGCCTGACGGGGTCGGAAAAGTGGACTGCCACCCGCGTCGATCTCATCTTTGGCTCGAACTCTGAGCTCAGAGCTTTGGCAGAGGTGTACGCCAGCGAAGATGCCGGGGAAAAGTTTGTGCATGACTTTGTCAAGGCATGGCACAAAGTGATGAATGCCGACCGCTTTGATCTGAAGTAGCTCTCACTCACAGTTACTGTTAAACTAGCACCAGCCCGGGCATTTGCTTGCCCGGGCTGGCTTCATTGTCGCCAGAAATATTTCTTATCCCCTGTTGACAATTGCATCTGGCCATGAGATATTATGACTGTCAGTCATATGACCGGCAGTCATAATGCGTGACAAGCTAATGGAGAGGAGGCCCATGACATGCCCAAGGAGACCTTCTTTAATCTGCCAGCCGAGAAAAGACAGAGAATAGTTAGCGCAGCCATGGATCAGGTTGCCGAGCACCACTACGACAAGGTCACCATTGATCGCATTGTTGAAGCGGCCGGCATCCCGAAGGGCAGCTTCTACCAGTATTTTGAAAACAAAGATGATCTCTATGTGTACCTGTTCACAGAAGTCGGCGATACAAAGCTAACCATGATTGAAAGACTCATTGCTCAGGTATCCGTGCTGAGTTTTCGCGATTTCATGCTGGCCTATATCTCTCAACTGAAGCAACTTGAGGCAGGCGACGCGCGCATGGCTCAACTGAAGCAGGAGTTCCTTAACCAGTGTCCCCAGCACGTCAAGCGGCAAATCCTCAAGTCGGAGATGCCAAAGTACATGCGGCGGTTCCAGCGTGTCATCGAAGCCTATATCAACAAAGGGGAGTTCCGCCCCGGTCTTGACAGCAAGGTGGCGACGTACGTGGCCGTCATGAGCATCAGCAGCCTAGAACACTATGACTACGCCGAGAAGGAGGATATGCTTTCTGTGCTGTTGAGAACAATTGATTTCCTGTCGCTCAGCATGGGCTGACTCCAGATGCTGAAGTTTCGTAATCCTGTGAGCAAATTTAGGAGGTAGTAATAGAATGAATGTCGTGCAGATTTACGGTTACTCCATAGCTGTATTCGCCGCCTTGGCCAGCGTTGTCATGTTCGCAATGGGTGGCAAGTTCCAGAACGTAGAGTCCAGCGCCTATGCTGGAAAGAAAAGACCATGGTGGTTCGTCGCCATCAGTGTCATTCTGCTTCTCGGCTACGCCTATGTCCTCTTCAGTTTTGTGCAACTCGATAAAACCTGGGCCAGCTGGACTCTGGTAGTACTGCTTCCCCTGGGCTGGGGGCTCAAAGCCGCGATGGTTGTCTTTAATCCTAAGGGACGGGCTGCAGTTACCGCGATCTCCGGGGATAGCGCTTGGCGCAAGGTAGCCCTCGCTCGCTTCCCCATCGCCATCGTGCTGGCTGCGCTGGCCTTCTACGCATAGCTGACGTCCTGTCATGAACAGCGAGTTAAGGCGAGGCAACCCCTGCAGGGGTTGCCTCGCCTTAACTCGCACCAGATCACTTACGCCAGAAAGTCTGACATTCTGCCTTGTCGGCTATGTTGAAGGCTATGATTCTCTCCAGC
>DDWC01000235.1:2973-3383 GCA_002345475.1 Firmicutes bacterium UBA2296 | reverse complement strand
TCATGCGCTCACCGAAGAGCTGGGTAGCAAGTTTGAGGTAAGGAGTTTCGCCACAGCCGGCGCATGCTCCCGAATACTCAAACAGCGGTTTGTTAAACTGGCTGTTTTTCACGGTGGCCGGGTTGTACTCTACTGCAGGTGCCGGAAGTGCCTCGAGGTAGTCGAATTTGGCTCCTTCGCTGGCCGAGACGTCTTCCAGGTTGTCCATGACGAGAGACTTGGGTTTGGAGGGACAGACGTCCACGCAGTTGCCGCAGCCTGTACAGTCAAGTGGCGAGACCTGAATGAAGTACTGATGTCCTGCGAACTCCTTGCCGATGGCCTTCTTGCCGGTCAGGCCTTCTGGGGCATCTTTCAGGTTGTCTTCAGTGGCCAGATATGGCCGGATGGCGGCGTGGGGGCAGACAAAG
>DDWC01000235.1:0-2955 GCA_002345475.1 Firmicutes bacterium UBA2296 | reverse complement strand
GCGATGCCGCGTTTTTCATACTTGGTTGTGCCCAGCGGGAAAACGCCGTCGGGATTAAAGGCACTCACGGGCAAGTCATCACCCTTGAGTGAGACTATGGGATGCATGACATCTGTAACGAAGGCAGGCAGGTGGCTCTGGTCCGCGGGGACCTCATCTACAGCTTCAGCCCAGCTGGCCGGGTACTTCACTTCAACCAGGGCTTCAAGCGCTCTGTCTACAGCTGCATAGTTCTGCCTTACGACTTCTTCACCGCGGCGACCATAAGTCTTCTGAATGGCGTCCTTGATGTAAGCGATGGCCTCGTCACCAGGGATTACATCGGCAACCTGGAAGAAGGCAGTCTGCATTATGGTGTTGATGCGTCCGCCCTGTCCTACTTCGTGGGCGATTTTAACCGCGTCAATATTGAAGAATTTTAGCTTCTTCTGAGCGATGCCACGGCGCAGCGCGGCCGGCAGGGTCTTCTCCATGTCTTCGACGCTCCAGGGCGAGTTGAGCAGGAATACGCCGCCATCCTTAATGCCCTGCAGGAGGTCATAGCGAGTAACGTAAGAAGGATTGTGGCAAGCGATGAAGTCGGACTGATCCAACAGGTACGGCGACTGGATCGGCTTGTGACCGAAACGCAAATGCGAAACGGTAATTCCGCCCGACTTTTTGGAGTCGTAGACGAAGTACCCTTGAGCATACATTTCGGTATGATCGCCAATGATCTTGATGGAGTTCTTGTTAGCGCCAACAGTACCGTCGGAGCCCAGGCCAAAGAACTTGCAGCGCGAGGTTCCCGCGGGTGAAGCGTTGATGCTCTCCGTTACCATCAAGGACGTATTGGTGACGTCATCATTAATGCCAATGGTGAAATGGTTCTTCGGAGCATCCTGCTTGAGGTTGACAAAAACGGCGTTGACCATGGACGGAGTGAACTCCTTGGAACCTAGGCCGTAACGACCGCCCACCACAGTCTTCTTAATGCCCTGCTCCTGAAGCACTGTGCAGACATCCTGATACAAAGGCTCGCCAAGGGCGCCTGGCTCCTTAGTGCGATCCAGAACAGCAATACGCTTGACTGTTTCAGGCAGGACAGCCAGGAAATGTTCGGTGGAGAAAGGACGATACAGACGGACCTTGATCAGCCCCACCTTTTCGCCGCGCTCGACCAGATAGTTGACGGTTTCTTCGGCAGCGTCGGCGCCTGAACCCATAATAACAATGATGTTCTCGGCATCGGGTGCGCCAAAATAATCGAAGGGTTTGTAATGGCGGCCGGTAAGCTCGCCTACCCGCTTCATGACGTCAACGACAATGGCAGGAGTTGCATCATAGTATTTGTTGGAAGCCTCGCGACCCTGGAAGTAGATGTCGGGGTTCTGAGCTGTACCGCGCTGCACGGGACGTTCCGGGTTCTGCGCACGGTCGCGGAAATCCTGAACCGCCTCCATGTTAACCAGAGTTTTCATCTCGTCGAAGGTAATCTCGTCAATCTTCTGCACCTCGTGAGAAGTCCGGAAACCGTCAAAGAAATGCAGGAAAGGTACCTTGCTCTCCAGGGTAGCCAGGTGAGATACCAGGCCGAGGTCCATTACTTCCTGTACAGAAGATGATGCCACCATGGCAAACCCTGTCTGTCGGGTGGACATGACGTCTGAATGATCGCCAAAGATGGACAAGGCATGGGCGGCCAGGGCTCTGGCCGACACATGGAACACGGTAGGCAGAAGCTCACCGGAAATCTTGTACATGTTGGGAATCATCAGCAACAGACCCTGAGACGCAGTGAAGGTGGTGGTCAGGGCGCCACCCACCAGAGAACCGTGCACTGCTCCCGCAGCACCCGCCTCCGATTGTAGTTGAGTCACGTTGAGGGTCTGGCCCCACATGTTCTTCATGCCGTGGGCAGCCCACTCGTCCGCAACTTCACCCATGTTTGAAGACGGAGTGATTGGGTAAATTGCCGCTACGTCACTGAAAGCGTACGCTACATGAGCAGCAGCTGTGTTACCGTCGATGGTAATCTTTTTGGACATTTCCGACTCTCCTTTTTTTGCGATATGGCTGCAGAATGAGGATACTGTATACAGTATCAAGTTCTACGAAGAACTTTCTAACCCTGCTACTACTTTAACAAATACAATGTGCAATTGGAACAGCAAGCTGCATGAGAAGCCTGTATTCAGACAACAGATTTGTTTGTTGATGCAAAATCAGCTGACAACGATGTTTACAAGGCTACCTTTGATGATGATAACCTTGCGAACCGTCTTGCCTTCCAGAAAAGGCGTGACCTTTTCAGCGCAAAGTGCAGCTTCTTTTATGGCATCTTCTGTGGCATCACTGGCAATCTCAATGCGGTCGCGAATCTTGCCGTTGACCTGGATGGCCAGCTCCATGGTGTCAAGCACCAGGCACATTTCGCTGTGCAAGGGCCAGGGTTGATTGTGGACGGATCCCTCCTGCCCCAGCGCCTGCCAGAGTTCTTCAGCGAAGTGCGGTGCAAAGGGGGCCAGCAGCCGCACAAAGGTTTCGCTGACTTCGCGCATGAAGCCGATGTTCTTGACGGCCACTTCCTGGTCGTACTTGTAAAGCGCGTTCATCAATTCCATGAGTCGGGATATGCAGGTATTGAAACCAAAGTCCTCGACGTCCGCAGTAATGCCCTTAATCGCACTGTGCAGCACGTAGTTAAGTTCCTTCTCAGGACGCCCCAGGTGGTCTGTTCCGCCGGGCAGGCCGGTCAGCCGTTCTACGAACCTCTCAATGCGCTCCACAAAACGCGCCACGGCCCGCAGTCCGCCGTCGTTCCAGGGACCTGCTTCCATGTAGTTGAAGCCAAACTGTAAATACATGCGGAAAACGTCCGAGCCGTAGTTTTCAATATACAAGTCAGGGGACACCATGTTGCCGCGGGACTTGCTCATCTTCTCGCCGTCGGCACCCAGGATGATACCCTGGTGG
>DDWC01000127.1 GCA_002345475.1 Firmicutes bacterium UBA2296 | reverse complement strand
TGTCAACTTAGGGGGGAGCATATCAAAAGCCTTGCGGGGTCTACGTTTCTCTGGAGCCGATGAGGGGACTTGAACCCCTGACCTGCTGATTACGAATCAGCTGCTCTACCACTGAGCTACATCGGCATAGGTGTATTATACGTCTACGACAGATTGGCTGTCAATTTGCTGACGCAAGCAGTCAGTGTGCGGCTGCGCTTGGCCGGTCTGGAGTTGTGACTACTTCGGCTATGTTAGTGGCGTGGTCGGCCATGCGCTCAAGGTTGCTGATGGTGTCCAGGAATACTATGCCTGCGGACGGCTGGCATTTGCCTTCGTTGAGACGGCACATATGGCTGTAGCGCAACTCCCTCTCCATCATATCTACTTCGTCTTCCATTAGCATTACTTTGCCGGCCAGAGCCAGGTCGTCATTTTCCAGGGAACTAAGGGACATTTCGACGGCGCTACGCACCCGTTGATACATATCCTCGAGCTCCTGTTTGGCTTCCTCTGAGAAGGTGAGGTCATGGTCCAACTTGTACTGCACCAGTTCTATGATGTTCTCGGCATGGTCACCTATGCGCTCGATGTCGTTGGAAACGTTAAGCAAAGCTCGATGACGGGCAGATTGCTCAAGGCTGAGGGACTTTTGCGCCACTTTTACCAGGTAGGTCACTACTTCTGCATCAAGGCTGTTGATGGCCTCCTCTTTCTGGGCAGCGTATTGCAGATAGTCTGTGCCACCGGTGCGAAAGGCATTGAAGACATCGTCAAGCATACCGATAGCCAGTTGGCCCATACGCATGAGTTCGTGAGTCACCTGGCCGAGCGCTACTGACGGCGTGGCGATGAGGTGAGGATCCAGGTACTTGGGCCCGATATCTATGCCGGTTTCGGCGCCTGGCACGAGGCGAGTCACCAGCTTGGCAAACACGGCGATGAAAGGTAGAACGACCAGGGTATTAACCACATTAAAAATGGTATGCGCATTGGCTGCCTGATGGGCCACAGTGCTGGCGCTGGCAGCGATGAAGTTAGTGAAAGGACCAAGAAAGGGCAGAAAGAACATGACCCCAAAGACATTGAACAGCACGTGGGCCAGCGAGGCGCGACGGGCTGTGACATTGGCTCCGATGGACGCCAGCATGGCGGTGATACAGGTTCCGATGTTGCTTCCCAATATAAGTGTAATAGCGGCATTAAGCCCGATGAGATCCTGTAGTGCCAGTGAGATGACCAGACCGGTAAAAGCACTGGAAGACTGAACTGCAGCTGTAAACACTGCCCCCGCCAGGATTCCCAGCAAGGGTCGGTCGCCAAACAGAACCATGTATTGCTTAAACAGCGGACTGGTGCGCAGAGGGCGCAGTCCGTCTGACATAATGGTCATACCCAGAAAGAGAATGCCAAAACCCATGATTACCTGTCCGAGATGCTTCTGGAATCTGGACTTGCCCATAAAGTGAAGCAGAAATCCTATGGCAATGGCAGGTAGCGCCAGGTCGGTAAGCTTAAGCGAAACCATTTGCGCAGTTACCGTGGTGCCTATATTGGCTCCCAGTATGATGCTGATGGCCTGACGCAGGTTCATCAGCCCCGCGTTTACAAAACCAACTGTCATGACGGTGGTAGCGCTACTTGACTGAACCAGCACGGTCACTATGGCGCCGACCACAACACCGATGATCGGGACAGAAGTGAGCATTTCAAGGATACGTCGCAAGCGATCACCGGCGACCTTCTGCAGGCCCTCCCCCATAAGTTGCATGCCGTAAAGAAAAAGCCCCAGACCGCCCGCTACCGAGAACAGCATTGTCAATTGCCTCGCATCCTTCCACACTAATAATGGAGACCGTGAAGTCGCACACCAAAACAGGGGGCCGCATGTCTCCCTGATTGATGCTACCGCAGCCTGGTAAGCTGCATGTTAACGGAATGTAAAGAAAGTGTAAAAACGAGAGCGAAAAACCCGAAAGCTTGTGCTTTCGGGCTTATTCTCAAATGGCGGAGCTGACGGGAATCGAACCCGCGGTCTCCGGCGTGACAGGCCGGCATGTTAACCGCTACACCACAGCTCCATTTGGTGACCCCAGCGGGATTCGAACCCGCGTCGCCAGCGTGAAAGGCTGGTGTGTTAACCGCTTCACTATGGGGCCAGTAGATACTTAATTATGATACAAGAGGACCTGACCTTTGTCAACCAGACTGATGGGAACATAATTGCCGAAGAATCGTCTAGAATGGGGAAGACTAAATCTACAAGGAGTGTGTCAACATGCGTAAACTAATCGCCCTTTTGGCTCTGATGATGATAATTGCTGTGCCTGCAGCTACCGCTGCCCCGAAAAGTAACGTCCCCGTGGTTGCTACGGCGGCTTATATGCCTGTCAACAGCCTTTCCGGCCTGTTTGGCGCCAGGGTAGACTTCAAAGCCAACACCGGCAGCGAGATCATCACCCTGACCTTCTCCAACAACCAGAGAGCTACCATTAACGTTCGCACCAGCGTAGTTACCTACAGGCTGGTTTCGCGAACTTTGCAGAACCCATTGATAAGCAGGGGTGGCAACGTTTTTCTTCCCATCAATGAACTAAGTGCCATTTTCAACGACGTGGGTGCCAAGGTACCCCCGGGCAAGGCTATCGGACCCAAGACTACCGGCGGCCAGGTGCCATCGACACCAACGACATCAACGGTCAGCTTCACCCGCCTACCCGGTGCAGGCACCTTCTATGGCGGTCTGCAGACAGAAAATCCGGTGGTGATTATGGGCAAAGCGAGCAAGGTGCTCACCAACCTGGGGAATATTAACCCGAACGCCGACGTTCTTCTCGTCTACCGCGGCAAGTTCTCCACCGGGGGCTACGCCATAGAAGTTCAGACTCTTTCCGTGACCAACGGGGTATTGCACATTGGCGTCAAGCTCACCAATCCGGCCGCTGGAGCGATAGCTACCCAGGCGGTCACCTATCCCTACGATGTTGTTCTGCTGGGCAGCCATGCTCCGTTCACAGCGTGGCAGATGAATCTGGGCGGCAACCAACCGGCCACGGGCAACATCATAAACGCTAACTAAGGCCAGGCCTTCGCAATACTGAACGGCCCGGGAGCCCCACACAGGGGTTTCCCGGGCCGTTTTACTCTTATGAGCCTACATGGGGGCTTCGCCTACGTTGACCGCGGCGTTTTCGAAGCGGCCGTATTCCTTGCGAAAAACCAGCGGCACCAGGCCGGTAGGACCGTTGCGGTGCTTGCCCAGGATAATCTCCACGAGA
The DNA here is from genome assembly GCA_002345475.1 of Firmicutes bacterium UBA2296. Classification (GTDB taxonomy): domain Bacteria; phylum Bacillota; class UBA994; order UBA994; family UBA994; genus UBA2296. The sequence continues at coordinate 4,652 of DDWC01000127.1, read as the reverse complement.
CCGGCACCTTCGCTGGTGGGCGCCTGCTGGTTCTGGTAGTCCTCGCGGTAAATGAACATGACCAGATCAGAGGCCTGCTCTATTTCGCCTGATTCGCGCAGATCACTGAGGTTGGGCCTGCGGTCACTGCGCTGCTCGGAGGCACGGCTGAGCTGAGCCAGGGCCAGCACCGGCACTTCCAGCTCGCGGGCGGTGGCTTTGAGTATGCGGGTGATCTCGGCGACTTCCTGCTGCCGGTTTTCTGAACGGGACTGATGACGCAACAGCTGCAGATAGTCTACAACGACCAGACCAATATTATGTTCGGCCTTAAGGCGCCTGGCTTTGCTGCGCATTTCCATAACAGGCAATGAGGGCGTGTCATCAATGAAGATGCGGGCCGAGGACAGATCCTGTATGCCGCGGGCCAGGCGCTCCCAGTCTTTGTCGTTGAGGCTGCCGTTACGAACGGCTTCAGAACGCACCACACTCTCTGCACACAGCATGCGCAAGGCTAGCTGTTCCCGGGGCATTTCCAGGCTGAAGAATGCGACTGGCACATTGCCGCGTATGGCAGCGTTCATGGCGATATTGAGACTGAAAGCTGTCTTGCCCACGCTGGGACGGGCGGCCAGGATGACCAAATCACCTTTCTGAAATCCGTGGGTCAGACGGTCCAGAGAACTATACCCCGTGGGGACTCCGCTGACCGCGCCTTGAATTGTAGCGGCATTAAGGGAATCGTAAATGCTGTGCAAAATTGTCACCAGGGGGACGGCGTCGCGGCTCTCGCGCAGCTGTGACAGCTTGAAGATGCGTTGTTCAGCCTGCTCAAGCAGTGCTGAAGTTTCTTCAACGGCATCAAAGGATGAGGCCACCATGTCGCTTCCCAGAGAAATGAGCTGACGTAGCAGATATTTTTCGTAGACGATTTTTGCGTAAGAGGGAGCGTTGCTGATGACGGGGGTACTGTCTGCCAGCTCGCTCAAGAAGGCGATACCGCCCACATCGTCAAGCTTGCCTCGGCCAGCCAAACGGTCTGACACAGTTATTAGATCTACCGGTTGGTTATCTATATAGAGGTCCAGCATGACCTGGTATATCTGCCTATGCACTTCGCGATAGAAATGTGTGGGCTGCAGCTGTACAGAAAGGCTGATAAGTATTTCCTTGTCCAGAAGGATTGCCCCAAGAACCGATCGCTCGGCTTCGACGCTGTGGGGAGGCACTCTGTCTATGGACATGCTATTCGCCCGATACCTTTACGGTAAGGGTGGCGGACATCTCCTGATAAACCCGCACGTCCACTTTGTATTCGCCCAGAACCTTTATGGGGTCTTTAAGATCTATCTTGCGCTTGTCCACCTTGACTCCCTGTTTTTCCAGGGCCGCGGCGATGTCTGCTGAGGTCACGGAGCCAAAGATCTTGCCCGCTTCGCCAGCCTTTGCTGTTACTTTAACCTTCATATTGCTAATCTTTTCAGCCAGCTGTTCCGCTTCCTTCTTTTCCCGGTCCTTGCGGTTTTGCTTGGCGTCCTGTTCCTGCTTAAGTGTGCGGAGGTTAGCATCTGTGGCCATGACGACCAGACCCCGCGGCACAAGGTAGTTGCGGGCGTAACCTTCGCTGACTTCCACCGCTTCACCCTTCTTGCCCAGGTTTTTCACGTCTTTTTGCAGTATTACTTTCATGCTCCCGCCTCCAATATATAAGAGTATAAATCCAGGTCATATCCTCTTTAATTCTCCCCAAAGTCGTGCAATCCTGCAGACAACAAAGGGGAGCCTATAAAGCTCCCCCCGGCACTTATTATTCCAGTGTGTAAGGTAACAGAGCAATGTTGCGAGCACGCTTGATAGCGTCTGTCAGCTGTCGCTGATGCTTCGCACAGTTGCCTGAAATGCGTCTCGGTAAAATCTTTCCGCGTTCAGTGATAAAGCGACGCAACTTATCGATCTCTTTGTAATCGATGTGTGTGGCCTTATCTACGCAGAAATTACACACGCGTCTTCTTGGCTTACGACCGCGCCTGCGCAATTCTGGTTCCCCCTTTGTTTGTTTTATTTAGAACGGAACGTCTTCGTCGTCTGTGAAATTTTCACTGCCACCTGCAAACTCATCAAAATTCCTTCGCTCAGTAAGACCATCCACATCAGAGTTGCCTGCAGACTGTCGACCGCTCAAAAACTGCACGCTGAATGCTACTACTTCCGCTGCACGACGTTTCTGACCTTCCTTTGTCTCGTAGGATCTGATTTGCAGCCTTCCGTCAACTGCGGCGAGACTCCCCTTTCGCAGATATTGGGCGCAGTTTTCCGCCTGCTTTCCCCACACTACGATATCGATAAAGTCGGTCTCTTCTTGCTTACCGCCGACGCGATTGACTGCCAATGTGAACGACCCGACCGCAGTCCCCGTATTCGGGGTATACCGCAACTCCGGATCCCTTGTTAGTCTCCCGATAAGAATGACTTTGTTTAGCATAGATGTCGCCTCCTAGTTGTTAGTCTTCCAGGCGAACGATCAGGTAACGGACGACCTCTTCAGAAATCCTGAAGATTCTCTCGAGTTCCTTGGACACACCTGGTTCAGCTGAGAAATTGACTAACACAAAGTAGCCATCGCGCTGCTTGTTGACCTCGTAAGCCAAACGGCGCTTGCCCCAATCTGTGATTTTGTCAACCTGGCCACCAGCGTTGATGACAACGTTGGTGAACTTCTCAACTTTTTCCGGGAGTTCCTCTTTGGTGAACCCAGAATTGAGAATGAACATGGTCTCGTACTTGCGCATTTAAGCACCTCCTCCCCATGGACTATGGCCCCACGTCAAGCGTGGAGCAGGGTAGCAAGAACATCTCATTATAGCACTAAGCAAGGGCAGGTGTAAAACAATTCTAGCCCTCGTTTTCCGTCTCCTTGATCTCTCCCATAGACTTAATCACTTTCTTAATATCCTTCTCCAGCTTGACTCGGGGTATCATCACGCTATGTCCGCAGCCCTGGCACTTGATGCGAAAATCCATGCCGGTTCGAGTTACCAGCCACTCTGCGCTGCCGCAGGGGTGTTCTTTGCGTAGTAGCAATACATCGCCGACATAAAGCTTCATTGGCATGGCGCTATTCCTCCGTATCCTCGGCTAATCTTCGGTGCGGTTAAACACCACTCGATGCGGGAAGGGTATTTCGATCCCGGCCGCGTCCAGAGCTGCCTTGGCCTTGCGTCGCATTTGGCGGGCCAGTTCCCATTGGGCGCCTGGTGAGCTTCTCGCCCAGAGCAGAAACTCGACCCCTGAATCCAGTAACTCAGACATGCCCAGAACCCGGGGCCCGTCGGTGATGGCCGGGTTTTCTTCGCGCAACTCTAACATGGCCTGTTCCAGCACCGCCATAACTTTCTCGGTGTTCTCCTTGTAGGCGACGGCCACCTTGACCAGAGCACGCATATTGCCCCGATCATAGTTGGTAACATTGGTTATCGAACCGTTAGGTATGACGTGCAGGGCGCCACTGAAGTCGCGGATCTTGGTTACGCGAAGGCCGAGTTCCTCCACCGTGCCAGAAAGCCCGGCGGCATCAACATACTCGCCCACCGCAAACTGATCCTCAAACAGAATGAAGAATCCCGTGATGACGTCCTTAACCAGGCTCTGTGCTCCAAAACCTATGGCCAGACCGAAGACACCGGCACTGGCCAGTATGGTGGCCGTGGACACTATGCGTAAAGTATCAAGTATGGTCGCAGCTACCAGGAAGTAGACTGTGTAGCGCAACAAACTGAGCATTAGTGGCTGCAATGTCTTTGCCTTTTTTGCCTCAAAGTTTAGTCCGCGGCTGTCTGGGCAAAAGGTCCGCCTGATGACAGTTGATCCCACGGAAAGAACGATTTTTCCGAGAAGCAGAATGAGCAGAACTTTAAGAGCTGCAAGCGTAGCCTGCCCTATCGTCCCGGCAAAAAACCGGGTCAAAATCTCGGAAATCGTTTCGAACTGAGTCATTGCATCTCCCCCCATATTTTAATGTACTCCCGCTTGCCAGGCACTGATACAGGCGATGGGCTGTACACTCCTTCGATTTTTATCTCCTGGGCCTTGGCCAGTTCGATAACCTGGGGCATGTCCGCAGAGTCGAACTGAATGCTGATGCCACAGCTCACACTAATCTCCCGTGGCGTGGGTAGTACCTCCAGGGCAACACCCCGGACAGACATTGCCGCTTCAGCGGCCAAAGCATTATGGGTGGTGCCAAAAACCAGCAGAAGTTTCATTCGTCCCAACTCCTTATCATTACGGGACGCCCCTCAGCGCCGCCCCACACGAGCGCTTTTCTTCTCTCGCTCGTAGTCCAGCAGGGCATAGCAGACTACTGCCATGAACGTCATGTCCGGGTACGCTCCTACACCAAGAAAGTTCCGCCAGAACTCCGCGCTAAGTGCGGTCAGCAGCCCGTAAAAAAGAACAAACCACAGGCTTTCACGAAACCAGTCTTCCAGAAAAAAATACCCGCGGCGCAGTTGCATGGCCAGTGCGAGGAGATCCCCCAGGATTTTCGCCACCGGAAAGAGCACGGCTAGCCAGAGCAGATTGTCAATTTCGTAGACCTCGCGCAATACCGCCAGAAGTCCCTGCAGAGCAAAATACATGAGAATTGCCAAGACAAGGACAAGAGCCAGATGCTT
>DDWC01000076.1 GCA_002345475.1 Firmicutes bacterium UBA2296 | reverse complement strand
GTAAAGCTCAGTGCTGCCAGAAAGTAGTTAGGGATACCGCGCGCCAAAGCGCCCTGGCTGGCCAACCCCACGGAGGTCGCATAACCCTGGATAAAGGCCAGGACGACAGTACCGTAACGCGTGTACTCATTAAGCTTCTTGCGGCCCTCTTCCCCTTCCTTGGCCATCTTCTCCCAACTAGGAATGATGACCTGCAGGAGGGAAACGATAATGCTTGACGTGATGTACGGCTGAATAGTCAGCGTAAACACCGAAAGGTTCGCCAGAGCACCACCGGAGATCACATCCAGGAAGCTGAAGAGGCCGCCTTCATTGGCGAGAAAATCGCCCATGGCCGCTATATTAGCTCCGGGTACCGGGATCAGATTCCCCAAACGGAAGATAAGAAATATCCCGAGGGTGAAGAGGATTCGCTTTCTGAGCTCTTCAATACGCCAGACATTACGCAGGCTTTGCAGCACCTATATCACCTCAGCCTTTCCACCGGCTGCGGTGATCTTCTCGAGTGCTGACTGGCTGAACTTGCTGGCCTGCACAGTCAGAGCTTTGCTCAACTCGCCGGTTCCCAGAATCTTAACGCCGTCATGGGGCTTCTTTACCAGACCCACCGACTGGAGCGCCTTGAGATCGACAACTGAGCCGGCCTCAAACACCTCAAGATCCTGAACCTGAACGAGCGCATAGTATGTCTTGAAGGCCTCATTGTTGAAGCCACGCTTGGGCAAGCGCCTCTGCAAAGGCATCTGACCGCCTTCAAAACCGGGACGAACGCCACCGCCGGAGCGGGAGCCCTGCCCCTTATGACCACGCCCGGAAGTTTTGCCAACGCCTGAGCCAATACCACGGCCTACGCGCTTGCGTTCTGAGCGGGAACCATCTGCTGGTTTGAGATTGTGGAGTTTCATGTTTGCACCTCCTCGGTCAGATATTAGGCTTCCACGACCTTAACAAGATGTGTTACCTTCTTGAGCATTCCCCGGATGGCCGGAGAGTCTTCCTGCTCTACGGAACTGTTGGTTTTCGTCAGGCCAAGAGCCTTGACGGTAGCTTTTTGATCTTCCGGGCGGCCAATCAGGCTGCGCACCAGAGTAATTTGTAGTTTTGCCATTTGTCTGCCTCCTAACCCAGGAGTTCTTCCACAGAGATGCCGCGAAGCTTCGCGAATTGTTCTGCGGTTTTCATGGATTTAAGACCCTGTAGTGTAGCCTGGGCCATATTCATGGCATTAGATGAGCCAAGAGATTTGGTCAGCACATCACGGACTCCCGCCAACTCCAGGATGGCGCGAACAGCACCGCCGGCAATGACACCCGTACCGGGGGACGCCGGCTTGATGAGCACTTTCCCAGCTCCCGCAGTGCCAATGACCTGATGCGGCACACTGGTCTCTACGATGGGAACGGTAATGAGATTCTTCTTGGCATCCTCGATTCCTTTGCGGATGGCCTCGACTACTTCCTTGGCCTTGCCCAGACCAACGCCTACGCGACCCTTACCGTCTCCGACGGCAACCAGTGCGCTGAAACTGCTATCGCGGCCGCCCTTACGGGTCTTCGACACACGCTTAACAGCAATAACCTTTTCGGTGAATTCAGTCTCCCTGCGCTCCAAATTGCATTCCCTCCTTTGCTGCTAAAACTCGAGTCCCGCTTCGCGGGCAGCGGTGGCAAGGGCAGCGACCCGACCGTGATAGAGATACCCACCGCGGTCGAACACGACCTGCTTAATGCCGGCCTCAAGAGCCTTCTCGGCGATGAGCCGGCCAATCAACTTGGCTGCCTCAATGTTGCCGCCGCTCTTGCTTGTGCTCGTGAATTCCGGGCTCATGGTCGAGACGCTGACCAGAGTGCGGCCCAGACTATCATCTATAACCTGAGCATAAATATGCCTGGTACTTCTAAAAACGTTCAGTCGAGGACGCAATGCATCACCGTGAACGGTCTTACGTACCCTTAGGTGACGTTTCTTACGGAGCTTGTTCTTATCGTCGATACGAAACACCCTGTGCTCACTCCTTTCCTTGCTGGTATGCCTTACTTACCAGTCTTACCAGCCTTGCGCCTGATCTTCTCTCCGACGTAGGCGATGCCCTTGCCGAGATATGGCTCGGGTTCACGATAAGACCTGATGGTTGCGGCGACTTGTCCTACCGCTTCCTTATCGATGCCGGTGACGGTGATCAGCGGGATGTTGCCGAAGGGAGGCTTACTGACGGTTTCCGCCTTAAACTCAACATTGGCCGGCGGTTCCACTTCAACCTGATGTGAGAAGCCGATGTTTAAGACCAGCTTCTTACCCTGTACAGCAGCACGCCAGCCCACGCCGACGGCCTCAAGTTTTTTCTCAAAACCCTTGGTGACCCCGTCCACCATGTTGGCGATAACCGTACGGGTAGTTCCGTGCAAGGAACGATGCAAAGGTTTGTCTGAAAGACGCTCAACAAGGATCTCTGTCCCTTCCAAGCGCACAACAACCTGCGGGTGCAACGTACGGGTCAGCGTCCCCTTGGGACCCTTGACCGTTATTGTCTGGTCATTGAGTTCGACCTGCACCGTCGGCGGTAGCGCGATTGGCCTTTTACCGATTCTAGACATGCCGTTACCTCCTGACTACCAGACATAGCAGATGACTTCGCCACCAAGGCCCTGTGCCCTGGCCTGCTTCTCAGTCATCAGTCCATGTGATGTCGATATTACTGCTATTCCAAGTCCACCCAGAACTCTGGGCAACTCGTCTTTACGTGCATAAACGCGGAGTCCCGGCTTGCTGATACGCTTGATTCCGGATATAACCCTCTGTTTGTTGGCACCGTATTTCAGGTACAGGCGCAGTACCCCCTGTTTACCATCGTCGATCCACTCATAGTTCTTGATGAAACCCTCGACTTTGAGGATTTCCGCCAGATTCTTCTTCATACTCGAACCTGGCAGTTCCAGAGACTCGTGCAGCGCGTTGTTGGCGTTACGCACTCTGGTGAGCATATCAGCAATTGGATCTGTCATAACCATTCCGTGTCCAACCTCCTTCCTCTCTGAAGGGCCGTTACCAACTGGCCTTCTTTACGCCGGGAATCTGACCTTCGTGAGCAAGCTCGCGGAAACAAATTCTGCATACCCCAAACTTGCGCATATAGGCGTGTGGACGGCCACAAATTCTGCAACGACTATACCCACGCACCGGGAACTTGGGTTCACGCGACTGTTTGATAATCATCGACTTCTTGGCCACTTATTCTCCTCCTTTACTACGCGCTGAAGGGCATGCCGAGCTGTGCCAGCAATTCCTTGGCTTCCTCATCGGTTCTGGCGGAAGTCACAATAGTGACATCCATACCTTGAATTTGATCTACCTTGTCATAGTCAATCTCCGGGAAGATCAACTGTTCCTTTACACCTACTGTGTAGTTGCCACGGCCATCGAAGGACTTGTGAGAAACACCACGGAAGTCCCTGACGCGAGGCAGGTTGATGCTCATGAATTTGTCCAGGAACTCATACATGCGGTCGCCACGCAGGGTGACCTTGGCTCCAATAGCCATCCCTTCACGTAGCTTGAAGTTCGATACAGATCTCTTGGCACGGGTGATAACAGGTTTCTGTCCCGCAATGGTGGCCAGATCCTTGGCAGCGGCGTCCAGCAACTTGCTGTTGCCGATGGCCTTACCCACACCCATGTTCAATACTACCTTTTCAATGCGGGGAATCTGCATGACATTGTCATACTCAAACTTCGCACGTAAGGCTGGCCGCACTTCGTTAAGGTACTTTTCTTTCAACCTTGACACAGCTAGCCCTCCTCTCTACTTGTCAATGTTTTCGCCACAGCGCTTGCATGCGCGTACATGGCTGCCGTCGGCCAACTTCTTGCTGGCAATGCGGGTGGGTTTCTTACAGCTTCCGCATACCACCATGACGTTGGAGCTATTTATCGGGGCTTCCTGTTTCACAATGCCGCCTTGAGGCGAGCTTTGGCTGGCCCTTTGATGGCGAGTAACAACGTTAACGCCTTCAACGGCCACCCGACCCTGGCTGGGCACGGAGAAAATGACCTTCCCCTTTTTACCCTTGTCCTTGCCGGACAGAACGATAACTGTGTCATCCTTCTTTATGTGTAGTTTCACGGGACTAAAGCACCTCCTCTGCTTCTTAGAGTACTTCCGGTGCGAGAGAAACGATCTTCATGAAGTTCTTCTCTCTGAGTTCGCGGGCGACAGGCCCAAAGATACGCGTCCCGCGGGGATTGTTCTGATTGTCGATAATAACCGCGGCATTTTCATCAAACTTGATATATGAGCCGTCGGCGCGGCGCGAATCCTTGGTGGTACGTACCACAACGGCTTTCACGACGTCGCTCTTTTTTACAACTCCTCCGGGTGTAGCTACTTTAACTGTAGCGATGATAATATCACCAACCCGGGCATAGCGGCGGCGGGTACCACCAAGCACTCTGATGCAAAGTATTTCCTTTGCTCCGGAGTTATCAGCAACCCGCAGTCTGGATTCGGCTTGAATCATGACAGTGTCCTCCTCTCGGACGAAAATGTGGGGGTTCTTACTCTGCCTTCTTCACTATCTTGGCCACTCTAAAGTGCTTATCCTTGCTAAGCGGCCGGGTTTCCATGATCAAAACCGTGTCTCCGAGACGCGCCTCGTTATTCTCGTCGTGTGCCTTAAACTTCTTGGTGTGCTTAACGATGCGGCCATACAGAGGATGCTTCACCATATCTACAATGGCGACCACTACGGTCTTATCCATCTTGTCGCTGATTACTACGCCCTGACGTGCCTTACGCAGGTTCCTTTCCACAGTAAACCCTCCTTCCTACCCGATGCTCAGTTCACGTTCCCGGAGGATCGTTTTAATGCGGGCAATCGATTTGCGAACCTCTTTGATCCGCATGGGGTTTTCAAGCTGGCCAGTAACAAGGCGGAAGCGCAAATTGAAGAGTTCACTCTTTAATTCGTCAAGGGTTTCAACGAGTTCGGAGTTGTTCATCTCGCGAATCTCTTTAACCTTCATTTACTTCACCACCCACATCACGTTTAACAAATTTGGTCCTGATAGGCAGCTTGTGCGCCGCTAGACGCAATGCCTCTTTGGCCACTTCTTCGGTGACTCCAGCAATTTCAAACATTATGCGGCCGGGCTTTACCACGGCTACCCAGTACTCCGGTGAACCTTTACCGCTACCCATACGGGTCTCGGCGGGTTTCTGAGTCACGGGCTTGTGCGGGAAGATCCTTATCCAGACCTGGCCACCGCGCTTGATTGAACGAGTCATAGCTACACGAGCAGCCTCGATCTGCCTGCTGGTAATCCATGAGGCTTCCAGAGCCTGCAGGCCATATTCACCGTATGCTATCGTCGCGCCACCCTTGGTGCGACCCTTCATTCTTCCTCTGTGAACTTTGCGATGTTTAACCCTGTTGGGCATCAACACGGATTATTCGCCTCCTTCTACCGCCGACTTCGCGGGCTTGGGAAGGATCTCACCCTTGTAGATCCAAACCTTCACGCCAATCTGACCATAAGCGGTATGAGCTGTCGCTACGCCGTAGTCAATATCAGCACGCAAAGTGTGGAGAGGGATTGTTCCTTCACGGGCCCACTCGCGGCGCGCAATTTCTGCGCCGTTCAGGCGACCACTTACTGCAACCCTGATACCCTTGGCTCCGGCCCGCATACTGCGGCCCATGGATTGACGCATGGCCCGGCGAAAAGCGATGCGCTTTTCAAGCTGAGCTGCCATACCCTCTGCAACCAGTTGAGCGTTCAGTTCAGGTGTCTTGATTTCGATGATGTTAACGTAAACCTGCTTGTTCGTGAGTTCGGAAAGCGCCTTGCGCAGTTCCTCGACTCCAGCGCCACCGCGACCGATTACCATACCAGGCTTGGCAGTATGAACGAACACGCGGACGATGTTACCCGTGCGCTCGATTATTACCAGTCCAACTCCGCTGGCAAACAGTTTGTCTTTGATATAACGGCGAATCTTGAAGTCCTCAAGCAGCAAGTCAGCGTAATTCTTGTCTGCATACCACTTNNACACCGATGCGAAAACCTTTGGGATGTACCTTTTGACCCACGCTTCTTACTCCCTCCTTACTTTTCCTTGACCACTACGGTGATGTGGCAGGAACGCTTTAGAATTGGGTAGATCCGTCCTTGCGCGCGCGGATGCCAACGTTTCTGGGTCGCTCCCGCATCGACATAAGCCTGGGACACATACAATTTGCTTGTA
>DDWC01000218.1 GCA_002345475.1 Firmicutes bacterium UBA2296 | reverse complement strand
TACTATATGCCAACGCTGAGCTGGTGCCAGATATAACTATACCCTCGGTGGAGACAGGCATCAGACATCGCACCGCCGAGAGGACTGCCCGTCAGACAGGGGAGATTGTGCTCGCAATCTCGCAACGCCGCTCCATCATCTCACTCTACAGGGGCTCCATCCGCTACGTCTTGCGCGATTTTGCCGAGCTGACTACTAAGGCCAATCAGGCCATCAGTACCCTGGAGAAGTACCGCGCAGTATTTGATCGCGTTCTAGCCGACTTTGCGGTGCAGGAATTTCGCGACAACGTCACAGTCTTTGACGTGGTTACAGCCGTACACCGCTCAGAAATGGTTCTGCGTGGTGCGGCGGAGGTGCGGCGTTACCTGGTGGAATTAGGTGTTGAAGGCAGACTAATTTCACTTCAGTTGACGGAACTGGTCGCGAACGTTGAGGATGAGGCCACACTCCTGATCCGGGATTACCGTCAGAGTGGTGACCACCGCAGTCTGGGCGAGATACGAGCTCAGCTCAGCGCCTGTTCCATAGACGAACTGTTGGACCCCATCACCATTTGCCGCATATTGGGGCATGGCAATAGTCTTAATGCCCTTGACCAGAACATTTCCCCGGCAGGGTATCGGCTGTTGAGTAAGATACAGCGCCTTCCGGAGTCGGTAATCGGGAACCTGGTATCTTCCTTCTCTGACTTTCACAACATTTTGAGGGCTTCGGTGGAGGAACTGGACGAAGTCGAAGGCATTGGCGAAGTCCGTGCCAGAACAATTAAGAATGGTCTGGAGAGGCTGCGCGACCAGGTGCTTTCCATGAGGCACTGACATTACGGGAAGGAGGTGCTCCTAAGTTGAGCCTGCTGTTTAGCGAAGGGAGAACGTATGTGCTGATTCTGGCTGTTCTGGCTTTCCTCCTTTGGTTTGTGCAGCCTTTCCTCATCCTTGTGCCCATAACACTGTTCTTATTCCTCCTGTTCTTCTTCCGTGATCCTCAGCGCACGCCTCCAGAGCCACGGCCCGGCCTCGAGTACTTTGTCTCCCCGGCAGACGGCAAAGTGACCGCAGTTGGTCCGGTGGACGAAAGCTACCTTTTCCAGGGTCCGTCCATGATGGTCACCATTTTTCTTTCACCTCTGGATGTCCATGTGAATCGAACTCCCATAGGAGGCACGGTAACACAAACCGAACACAAACCTGGTTTGTTTCGGGCGGCTTACATTGCTGAGGCTCCGTCGGTAAATGAGCGCAACTACATCGTTGTCGAGAACGTCCATGCGCGCTGCCTTGTGGTGCAAATTGTCGGGGTGCTGGCCCGCAGAGTCGTATGCTGGGTCAAAGCGGGGCAAGCGCTGCAGGCTGGGGAGCGAATCGGTCTGATGAAATTTGGCTCCTGCATGCAGGTCTTCATGCCTCCTGACACAAAGATAAAAGTGGCGACCGGTGACAGAGTGCGAGCGGGGGAAACGATTATAGGGGAAATGTCCTATGACTAACTGGACGCGAAGGTATATCCCTTCCGCCTTGACTCTGGGCAATCTTTATCTGGGATTGCTTTCTATTGCTCTGGTTATGAACGGCGATGTGCGAAACGGAGCCTTTCTGGTTCTCTTTGGTATGTTCTTTGACGGTCTTGACGGGAAATTGGCCAGACTGCTTGATGTCACCAGCAACTTCGGCAAGGAACTAGATTCTCTCGCTGATGTCATCACCTTTGGTATCGCGCCGGCGGTATTGTTGCTCAGCTTCGCCTGGATTAATCCTCTGTATCAGGTTGCCGCGGCGGTCTTTGTTTCTGCCGGAGCCATTCGCCTGGCCCGATTTAACACGCAGTCAGTGGCTGCGGCATCACATTTTGTCGGTTTGCCAATTACCGCAGGAGGCGGAATTGCCGCAACTGCGGTTCTTTATGCTGATAAACTCCCCCAGCTATTTCTCCCGTTGGCCTATGTTGTTCTGGCCGCGCTGATGCTGAGTACATTGCCCTATCCAAGCTTCAAGTCTGTTTCCTTGCCCAGGAACAACTTGGTGCTGGTGGGCTCGATCATGGCTACTCTGGCTTTTCTGTGGCTAGCCAGGGACTGGGCCTTTGTACCTTTGCTGGCCTACGCATTGTTTGGCCTGGGTTACAGGGGCGGGTTGTGGCGGAGGCTACCGCACGGATGGCGTGTCCGGTACGAAAAGAGGCGTAATTACCGGTTGGAGCGCCGCCAGGCCCGGAAAGACAGAAGAGCAAAATAAAAAAACGGGAGCCGTCGGCGGTATCTACCCCGCAAGCGGCTCCCGTATATTTCTGTTCTGAGGTCAGGGCAACTATCTCATCTTGAAGTATCCCAGGGTGGACAGGCGGTCTCGCTCGCTGTTGATTACTTCATGCATTTCGAGGCCCAGCAGTTCGCATATTGCGGCGACGTAGAAAATGTTGTTGCCGAGTTCTGTCGAAACGATGTCCCTGCAAGTATCGCAGAGCTCCCCCTTGAGGTGGGTGCTAACGCTGGCTTTGAAGTCTTCGATGCGCATGCTGGCAGGCAGTTCCTGCTTTGCGGCGGAAACGGAAATGCAGCCGCACGTGGTCACAGACTTGGCAATGGCTCGATTTACCCTTGAGCAGGATTCCTGATACTTGGTGATAGTGTCCAGGATGCTACGATGTCTGACCAGATACTCTCCAACAGTTTTTTGGAACGCGTTGCAATACTCTTCCAAAGCAATCACCCCTGTCCCGGTTATCCACATTGATTATGCTATAGCGACGATATGATGTCAAATGCTGAACAGGTTGGCAGTCGGGGCACAGAGACTCCTTCAATACTGGGCGGACAGCGTGCGTGTTGACGTCACAATAGTGTCTGTGATACAATTCTCTATTCTTGTCCATCTTCAACCTATGTGGTAACATTAAAGTCAGGGGGTGACGCCGATGTTCTGCATAGGCGACCGAGTAGTATACCCTATGCATGGGGCGGGTATAATCGAAGCGGTTGAAGAGCGCAATATAACAGGTGAGCGACAGGCTTACTATGTCATGCTTCTGCCCGGCGAAATGCGCGTGTTTATACCTACGTCCAGCGTAGCCAATATGGGGTTAAGACAAGTCGTTTCAAAGGGTGATATTCCAAAAGTCCTTGATGTTCTGCGTGAGTCGCTGGATGAAGATCAGGGCAACTGGAATCGCCGTTACCGGGCCAATCTGGAGAAGATGCGCACTGGGTGCATTATGGCGGTTGCGGAAGTAGTGGGCACTCTTACCATTAGAGACCGGACAAGGGGCCTCTCTACAGGAGAAAAGAGGATGCTCGAGAAGGCGCAACAAATACTGGTCAGCGAGCTAACGCTGGTGGAGAATATTTCTGAAGAAGAAGCCCAGAGATTGGTCCTGGCAGCGTGCGGATAAGACGTCATGGACGTCTTTTTTGCTGTATAATGATATACATAAATTAGTCTATGAAAGGAGGTGTGCAAGAATGGGCAGAAAGATTGCACGGGTATTGCTTACACTATTTGGCGGCATTCTGATGTACAGTGTCTTCGCAGCAGCGGTACCCCTAATCAACGAGGTAACTCACTGGCAAATCGAGGCGCTAAATCAGCTTATATTGACCATCAGCGGGGCGGTTTTGGGTGGACTTATATTCTATTTCTTATCCCCGGTCATCATTAAGGTCAGTATTTCAGTAGCTTCCATGGTCGAGGGCCAGTTCCAGCGGATCCCGGTTCACGACATACTTATCGGGACTGTGGGTCTTGTGGTTGGCCTTATTGTGGCCAATCTGATCGGCTTTGCTTTGTACGGGATCCCAATAATCGGAGACTACTTACCAATTGTCTCTAATGTGGTGGTAGGGTATCTGGGTCTGAGTGTTGCTCTCAAGAAGAGGGAAGAAATTGCCTCAGCCCTTGGCCTGGGCGGCGCGCGTTCAGCTGGCCGAGGAGGTCGTTCCAATAAGGACGTGTATAAGATCCTTGATACTAGCGCCATCATAGACGGCAGAGTTGCGGACTTGTCGCGGACGGGTTTCCTGGAGGGCGTATTGATCGTTCCCTCCTTTGTGCTGGAAGAGCTTCGCCACATTGCCGACAGTTCAGACCTGATGCGGCGGAACCGAGGCCGACGCGGGCTGGATATTCTCAACGCCATACAGCAGGAGGAAGAAGTAAGGGTAGAGATTGTTGAGCGTGACTTCGAAGATTTGAGCGAAGTGGATAGTAAACTGGTCCGCCTGGCCCAGGTGATGCATGGGAAAATTCTTACCACGGATTACAACCTGAACAAGGTCAGCGAGCTGCAGGGAGTTCCGGTTCTTAACATCAACGAGTTGGCTAATGCCATCAAGCCTGTGGTATTGCCAGGCGAGGAAATGACGGTGCAGATCATGCGAGAAGGTAAAGAAGTCGGACAGGGCGTTGCTTACCTGGATGATGGGACCATGATCGTTGTCGACCAGGGCAAGAAGAGGATTGGTGAGAACGTTCCTGTAGTTGTCACATCGGTGCTGCAGACTTCAGCGGGCAGAATGATCTTCGCCAGGTTGCGCTAATGTCAAACGGAGATATCTACTGTATTATCACCGCCGCAGGGCGCAGTGTCCGCATGGGCAGCTCCGTTGACAAGCTTTTGCTTATGCATCGCGGGCAGCCGATTGTGCGCTGGGCGGTACGGGCCATGCAAAAGGTCGAGCCGGCGGGCGTGGTTGTGGTGGCGCCTGCCGATCGACTCGATTTGTATGAGGATCTGCTGGCAGACCTCCATGTGTCTGTCGTGGCGGGAGGAGCTTCGCGTTCTGAGTCGGTCAATCGTGGTCTTTTGGCAATACCTCCAGAGTTTTTGGGGTACGTTCTGGTGCATGACGCAGCACGGCCCTTTGTTTCGGCTTCCCTAGTAAACAGAGTCATTGCCGGGGTCCGTGAACACGGCGCATGCGTGCCGGTTGTCGGTCCGGTGGACACCATGTATCGAATTGAAGACCACAAAGCACTTGAGGTCTTGCCCAGAGAAATGCTGGCCGCAGCGCAGACTCCTCAGGGTTTTACTCTGGAGATGCTCCGGGAGGCTTATCAGGTGTGTCTGCGCAAAGGTCAATCCGCTACTGATGAGGGTAGCATGGTCCTGTCATGCGGTCATCAGGTCCATGTCATCGCCGGCGAGCGAGGCAATATTAAGCTGACGACACCGGAGGATCTGAAGATGCTGAACGACGAAAGAATGTGGCGGGCAGGCACTGGGTATGATGTGCACCAGTTGGCGGAGGGCAGGCAGCTGATCCTTGGCGGAGTGCGCATCCCCAGCAGTCGCGGTTTACTGGGGCATTCCGACGCTGATGTGCTGCTTCACGCAGTGATGGACGCGTTACTTGGGGCGGTCTCTCTGGGAGATATCGGCATGCATTTCCCTGACACCAGCGAGGAGTACCGGGGTGCTGATAGTCTCGGTCTACTGAAGGTGGTAGGAGACATGGTCGCCCAGGCTGGCGGACACATTAGCAATGTGGACGCTACCCTGATATTGGAGGAGCCGCGCCTGACACCGTATAAGGATTTGATGCGCAGGAACATTGCAGTCACCCTGGGGCTTGACATCGGCCAGGTTAATGTTAAGGCCACGACCAATGAGCGCATGGGGCACATTGGCAGAGGGGAAGCGGTTGCTTGTCATGCGGTAGCAACAGTGTCCCTGGGATGAAATGCTCTTGCTCTCGAAGTGTGGCAGGGAATATAATAGGCGAAAGCGTGTCGCTTTGTTTTGAGCGAATTAAGCGGTCGCTCGCCTCCCTAGAGGTGAGCGACCGTCGGCTATATGGAGGTGGCTTGATGAAACTGAGATTATACAACTCGCTGACCAGGACCAAGGAGGTCTTTGTGCCAAGAGCTGAGGGCAAGGTCAGCATGTACGTCTGTGGGCCCACTGTTTATGATCGCTTTCACATTGGCAACGCCCGTACCTTTGTCATGGGTGATAGCATACGTCGTGTGCTGGAGTACCTGGGGTACGAAGTGACTTATGTGCAGAACTTCACAGACATTGACGACAAGATAATTCAGAGGGCGAATGCCCTGAATGTTCCCTTTGAAGAGCTTATTGAGCAACAGATAGAGTCCTATTTTGAGGACGCAGATGGCTTGTTGATCAAACGGGCTACCATGCATCCCCGTGTTACTGAGCACATCCCCGGTATCATCGACTTTATCAGGGAACTCATGGCCGCAGGTTATGCTTACCAGAGCGGTGGAGATGTCTTCTTTGACGTCCGGACATACGACAAGTACGGCGAGCTCAGCGGCCAGAAGTTGGATGACCTGGTGATGGGCAGTCGCGTCGATGTTGACGAAGATAAGAAGTATTCGGCAGATTTTGTTCTCTGGAAAGCGGCCAAGCCTGGTGAGCCGGCCTGGGAGAGTCCCTTTGGCTACGGTCGGCCTGGGTGGCATATCGAATGCTCGGTCATGGTCAGAGAGATACTAGGTGGCAGCATAGATATCCACGCCGGGGGCATGGATCTGCGTTTCCCGCACCATGAAAATGAGCGTGCCCAGAGCGAGGTGCTGAGTTCAGGCGAGCCCTATGTCCACTACTGGTTGCATGTGGCTTTTCTTAACATCAAAGAGACTAAGATGTCGAAGTCCCTGGGCAACTTCAGCACAGCTCACGATTTGCTAAAATCGTACAGCGGAGCGGCACTGAGGTTTTTCCTGCAGAGTGCACACTACAGGAGCCCCCTTAACTACAGTGAGGAACTTCTCATAAGCTCTGCTGCAGGGCTGGAGAGGCTTATTGACACCGTAAGATCACTCCGGCACTATGCAGCCTATTCTGGTCACACTTCTGGGCAGTGGAGCAACGCGGATGGTGTCGAGGACCTGTTCCGGGATGCCTTGCTCGATGACTTCAACACCGCAGGAGCATGGTCGGTGCTCTTTGACCTGGCTCGAGACGCCAACATTGCCCTTGCTGGAGAAGACTTGAGTGCTGAGGTGGCGGTGAAGGTGGCTGATTTGCTGGTTCGTTTGGCAGCTATTCTCGGAGTGCCGCTGGAGAGCGCAGAGAATCTGGAGAGTGAAGTGGAGGAGCTGATTAAGCGGCGGCAAGAGGCGCGGGAAAGAAGAGATTTCGCGGCTGCTGACGCTATTCGTGGCCAGTTGTTGGCAATGGACATTGTATTGGAAGACACACCCCACGGGGTTCGGTGGAAGAAGAAATGAGGTCTCCGGAGTTGGACGTCGATCAACTCACCCCCGCAGTCTGGGCTTATATAGGCGACGCCGCATATGAGCTTGCTATGCGCGTTCTGACCCTGAAGGAAGGACCCAAACGCATGCACCAGGTACATAAGGAGACGGCACACTATGTGACCGCTACCTTTCAGGCCAGGGCATCGCACGTACTGGAGGCTCATTTGACTGCCCGGGAACTTGACATATTGCGCCGCGGGCGCAATAGCAAAAGCGGTCATGTGCCAAAGAGTGCCAGCCCGGGTGAATATCGCTTGAGCACAGGGCTGGAAGCACTCATAGGCTACCTTTATCTAACCGATCAGAATGAGCGTCTGGATGAGTTGATCGCCATCCTGCGCGAAGCTTAGGAGGAATGAGATGAAAGTCGTCCTTTTGGAGCACACTCCTCACCCTGACTCCGTTGTGGCAGCGGCAGCCAGGCTCTGCTACTCGTCTTCGGACATTGAGATCATCCGCAAAAGGCTGGAAGGTCCAAAAGCCGATGAACTGGTTAAGAAGCTCATTGCCATGGGTCATGAATCGCCCCTGGAGCACGTTTCGTTTACTTTTGGCATAGAGGATGTAAGCCGGGCCCTGTCACACCAGTTGGTCAGGCACCGTATTGCTTCGTACTCACAGCAGTCACAACGCTATGTCAAGTTCGCAGATTTTGACTACGTTGTCCCCCCCAGTATTCTAGCTGATGACCACGCCAGGGCGAAGTTCACTGAGGCCATGGAATACCTGAGCCAGGTTTATGGAGAACTACTGCAATCGGTCCCGGCGGAGGATGCCCGCTATGTTCTGCCTAACGCATGTACCACTAAGCTCATAGCAACAATGAACGCCCGCAGTTTGTACAACTTCTTCAACCTGCGCTGCTGCAGGAGGGCACAGTGGGAGATACAGCAACTGGCCTGGGAGATGTTGCGACAGGTTAAAGAGGTTGCACCGGCAGTCTTCTCTGCAGCAGGTCCTGACTGCTGGGGAGCGCAAGGCTGTGGAGAAGGTGACATGAGTTGTGGAGACCCGCCGGAGAGAACGTAAACGAAACAAAAGACATTAGACAAAAAACGGAAAACACATAAGCAAGACATAAAGCAAAAACCAAAAAACGTAGAGCAAATAACAGAAGACACAGAACAGACAACGGACAACGACAACAGGGGGGTGTTCAAGTGAGTCAAGTTGAAGGTCGGAATCCGGTGCTCGAGGCCCTACGGGCCGGGGCTGAGATTAACAAGATCTTTGTGCAGCGACAATCCGGGGGCAGCCTGAAGCATATTTATGATGCCGCCAAACAGGCCGGCGTAGTCCTAGTGGAGACCGACAGGAAGAACCTCGACAATATGTCGGAGGGGCGTCCGCACCAGGGAGTGATCGCTCATATTTCTGTGGAGGAGTACGTAGACCTTGACGAGCTGATTGTCCGCTCAAAGATGAGTCCGCACCCGCTTCTGGTGGTTACCGACCATATTGAAGATCCGCATAATCTGGGCGCAATTCTGCGGAGTTCGCTGGCAGCAGGGGCTCAGGGTGTGATCATCCCCAAACGCCGCAGCGCAGCGTTGTCTCCGGCGGTCTCTAAAGCCTCTGCAGGAGCATCTGCGCACTTGCCGGTGTCGAGAGTGGCGAACATCGCTCAGACTGTCGTGAAGCTTCAAGAGTCCGGTTACTGGATCGTTGGCGCCGAAGCGGGGGGAGAGAACCTTTTTCAAACAAAGCTTTCGGGCCCCCTGGCTGTTGTGGTGGGCAGCGAGGGGCAAGGGGTGTCCCGACTGGTTCGTGAAAAGTGCGATCTGCTAGTGGAGATCCCCATGCAGGGGCCCCTCGGTTCGCTCAATGCATCAGTGGCCCTAAGTGTCGTGCTGTTCGAAATAGTGCGACAGAGGCTCTAAATTGACCTTTGTCTGATCCGCGGGTATAATAGAGCGTGTACAACTGAATAGAGATCGGCAAACTGGAGGCGATGTGATAGTGGAATTTCCCGCAGGCGATGTTTCTCTGGCGCTGGAAATGATGTCCGAGGAAGATGTCGTAGAGAGTGCCAAGCAGGGAAGCACATATGCGCTGGAGTATCTGATCAACAAGTATCGCGCCTTCGTACGAGCAAAAGCCAAGTCATACTTTCTCGTAGGGGCAGACCGGGAGGACATTATTCAGGAAGGGATGATTGGGCTTTACAAGGCCATCAGGGATTACCGAAATGATAAGCTTTCATCATTTAGGGCCTTCGCGGAGTTGTGCATTACTCGGCAGATTATCACTGCCATCAAGACGGCAACAAGACAGAAGCACATCCCTCTGAACTCATACGTTTCACTAAACAAACCTATTTACGACGAGGAATCGGACCGAACCCTTTTAGACGTTCTGTCCGGAGGTAAGATTACCGACCCTGAAGAACTGATGATCCACCAGGAGGAGTTCCGAGACATCGAGTTCCGCATGGGTGAATTGCTCAGCGATTTGGAGTGCAAGGTTTTGCGCTTTTACCTTGATGGTAAGTCGTATCAGGAGATTGCAGAAGACCTGGATCGCCACGTGAAGTCCATCGACAACGCATTGCAGAGGGTCAAGCGCAAAGTGGAACGCTATCTTGTCGAGAGAGACAACAACTAAGCTGACTAATCGGACGGCGGCAAATAAGTCGCCGTCCGCTCTTGACTCGGTTTGGGTCGCGTATTATAATATTCAATGTCGCCGCTCAAGTGGAGAGGTACCCGAGCTGGCCAAAGGGGGCAGACTGTAAATCTGCTGGCATTGCCTTCACTGGTTCGAATCCAGTCCTCTCCACCATCTAATATAAACCGCGGGTGTAGCTCAATGGTAGAGCTCCAGCCTTCCAAGCTGGTTGCGTGGGTTCGATTCCCATCACCCGCTCCATAATAGCACTGCGGGGTGGAGCAGTTGGTCAGCTCGTCGGGCTCATAACCC
>DDWC01000234.1 GCA_002345475.1 Firmicutes bacterium UBA2296 | reverse complement strand
TGGGGTCAGGCCTTAGATTAAGGAACTGACTAGCGCCAGGCTCAAGCGCCTCGTTTCCCTCCTCAGGGCACGCGTCCGACGCTCGTCCCAACCTCTACCGCGAGCCATGGTCTCGCCGCTACGTGGCACGCAGAGCGAAGCGCGCAACCACCGTTCACCGTGTTGCCAAGCTGCTAAGCGCCAAGCGCTAAACGCTAAGCGCTTCCCCCAACAAAGAACCCCAATCTCCGTTCCCTACATTCCCAAGCTGCTAAGCGCCAAGCGCTAAACGCTAAGCGCTTCGCCATACTGGCCCAGGAGCCGATGACGCCCAAACAGAAACGCGGCCTCATCACTGCAAAATGTGCATTTCGTGTGAAGAGGGCAGTCTGGGCTGGAATAGTGGTGTAATATTAGGTGAGAGACAGCCGGAGGTGTTGTGGTGGTCTTTTCCAGTCTGATTTTCCTGTATGCTTTTTTGCCTCTGAACCTGATTTTCTACTTTATGTTTAAGCACCAAGGCTATAGAAATGGTGTTCTTATAGTTTTTTCTCTGTTCTTCTACGCCTGGGGAGAGCCTATTTGGGTTACTATACTCATCTTTAGCGCCTGCATAGACTTTGTTCATGGCCTGATTGCAGAGAAATACCGTGGCCAGTGGCAAGGCAAGGTGGCACTAATCTCCTCGATTACTGTTAATCTATCGCTGCTGGTATTCTTCAAGTATTCGGGCTTTCTGGTGGATAATATAAATACCTTG
Source organism: Firmicutes bacterium UBA2296 (assembly GCA_002345475.1). GTDB lineage: Bacteria > Bacillota > UBA994 > UBA994 > UBA994 > UBA2296. The sequence goes on along the minus strand of DDWC01000234.1, from coordinate 12,302 downwards.
TGGGGAACAAATCTGGTCATTAGACAGTTTGGTCTGCCCATCGGCATATCCTTCTATTCCTTTCAGACTATTTCATATGTGATCGACGTTTACCGGGGAGAGGTAGCGGCACAGAGGTCGGTTCTTAAGCTTCTGCTCTTTGTGTCTCTCTTTCACCAGCTGGTGGCCGGCCCAATTGTTCGCTATAAGGAAATAGCCGCAGAGATAGAGAACCGCAGTATCAGCTGGGCTTCTTTCGGCGCAGGTGTGCAGCGCTTTGCCGTCGGCCTGGGCAAGAAAGTCATCTTGGCGAACACAGCGGGAGCTCGGGCAGCCATTTTTCTGGACGGCAGTGTATCTGAACTCTCGGTTTTGGGCGCCTGGTTTGGGATCTCTTTGTTTGCCCTGCAAATCTATTTCGATTTCTCGGGATACTCGGATATGGCCATTGGCCTTGGCAAAATGTTTGGCTTTACTTACTTAGAGAACTTCAACTACCCATATATATCGCAAAGTATAGGCGAGTTCTGGCGTCGCTGGCACATGTCGTTGGGGCGCTTCTTCCGCGACTATGTCTACATCCCTTTGGGGGGTAGCCGAAGAATGGGCTTGCGCAACCTGTTTCTAGTTTGGTTCTTGACGGGATTGTGGCATGGAGCTAGCTGGAACTTTGTGCTGTGGGGCTTGTACTACGGAGCCTTTATTGCCCTGGAAAGGCTGTTCCTTGGCAAAGTGTTGAACCAATTGCACAAGGCCTTTTCCCATATTTATGTCATAGGCATTTCTCTGGCAGGGTGGGTATTATTCTACTTTGTGGACCTATCTCAGGGGCTGGCATTCTTCAGGGTAATGCTTGGTCTCACAGCCGCACCCCTTACCGATGTCTTGCTGCAGATACATTTCGCCAATAACCTTCTCTTCTTGGCGGTGGCGGTAATTGCCTGTACGCCGCTTCCCAGCCGATTGTATCGCCGCCACATTCTCACTGCCCGCTGGTCCGGATTGAGATCGCTGAACGAAGCGGTGTTTGGTCCTGTGTATGCTTCTGTGATGTACGCTGTTTCTACGGCGCTACTGGTGGGCGGCACCTACAACCCCTTTCTGTACTTCAGGTTCTGAGGTGATTATGTGAAAAAATACATGATGATCGTGCTACTCCTTCTGCCTGTGCTCCTTCTTAGCGTTTCAAATGGGGTACTTGATAAGCCAACAGTCTCGTTATTGGAGAACAGGCAGCTCAAGCAGATGCCAGTATTCACCTGGGGCGAGCTTTTTGCCGGCACTTATTTACGGGAATACGAAGAGTATTTTGCCGACACCTTCATTTTCCGCGACCATTTGGCGCGCCTGAATAGGAGAGTAGAGTCGCTTTGGGGCATGGGCGTGGAGGCCGCCAGCATTGTGACCCATCGCGGTGCCAATATTGCTGACGTGCATGACGGCGATGTTCCGGAACGCCAACGGACAGATGCGGAAAATGCTAAGGTGCTGAAGTCTCAGTCACTTCTCATATATGAGGGCAAGGTCATGGAAATACACAAGTTCAGCGCGGCCTCCAGCGAGGATTACGCGGGTGTCATCAGCGAGTTTGCCGAGGCCGCAGGAGACAGTGTGCAGGTATACTCTCTCCTGGCACCCACTCAGATCGAGTTTTTGGCAAGTGAACGCTATCGTAGCCTTTCGTCTTCGCAGGATCACACGATTGGCTTTGTCTATGAGCACCTGTCGGATGTAGTAACTGCCGTTGACGCATATCGCGAACTCAAGGATCATGCTGAGGACTATATTTATTTCAATACCGATCACCACTGGACTGCAGAGGGTGCCTACCATGCTTATGTAGCTCTACAGTTGGCGCGCGGCGAGGAGCCTGTGCCACTGGAGTCTTACGAAGTGGGAGAAGCTTACCCGTTTCGCGGCTATCTGTATGCTCTGTGCCTCGATGAAAGCGTGGGCAATAATCCCGACACAGTTTTCTACTATATACCCACTACTCCTCACGAGTATTATTACTATCCCCAGGTCGGGATTAAGGCGAATGTACTGGAGCTACACTGGGTGAACGAGGACAATAAGTACGGTATCTTTCTCGGTGGCGATCGCCCCTGGGGTGTTATTACCACCGATGTTAAGAACCAAAAGAGGATTGCAGTGGTTAAGGATTCCTACGGCAATGCCTTTATTCCGTTTTTGCTCCCTCATTATGAGCAGATTTTCATCATCGACCCCAGACAGTTTCCGCACAATCTTGGTGAGTTCGTAAGGGACAGGAACATAGACGAAGTATTATTTCTAAACTATATCAAGGTCACGGAGCATAACGGTTTTGTAGATTTGCTCAGGAAAATAGTGCATTAAACGAGTAGCAGTGCATAACTGAAGAAGCAATAGGCTGAGTCCCTATTGCTTCTTTTGCTCGTGTAAGTGGTTTGCCAGTAAGGCCAAGAGTGTCCGTCCACGCGTATCGGATGTCAGGCAGTCAAATACGCCGGGTGTTCCGCCTGTCGCTAACCACCAATCTCCTCTCCGCCTTCACCAGCGGATGCGATGAAGCGCCAAAAGACCGCAGTTCCCACAGCAAGGTAGGTCAGCCCAACTCCTATGAGCAGCCCGTCGGGGGGCGCCTGAAGTCTGAGCAGGGTCACAATGGCCAGTGGTACGGCAAAGAAGCGAGGCTGCCACGCAAACATGGCAATGCTGAACGTCGCCGCACACCAACCTATGGCGATAGTTTGCCAGAAGGGAACCGGCCCCGTGCCGCCGAGAGCGTAGTGAAGGCCTGTATAAAGGGCAAAGCTGTAGAAGCTGAAGACTCCCGGAGTTTTCGGCGGCTTAACCTTGCCGATCCTGGGCACGACAAATTTGCGTTTAAGCGTGGCGGAAAGCCAGTATAGAAGTCCGAAGAGGATCGCTACCGGTATGATTGCCTCGCTAAGCAGAACGCCGGGATCTCCGTTCCCCAGTAGTGAAATTAGAACCCCGGTGCCCAGGCCTGCGATACCCATGGCCATGTCGTCAATGCCGCCGACTCCTATTGTTTGCTGGGCCAGCAGGCGAGCCTGTGCAAGCGGGAGAGAGGGTTCCTTCTCCGTCTTGATGGAATCCTCACGAAACGGTGATAGGCGCGTATCCGTACTCATGGGTCACCTCCGGCTTTGCTCTACGTGTGCATACGCAGACATAGTAACATAGTTCCCAAAATAGTACAAAAAAGGAGGGTGCATGCCCTCCTTCTGTTGCTGAAAATAGCGCAGTCACGCGTGTGCCGTCTGGGAGTGGTACTCCCTCAATTTTGCTTCATACAAAAGCGTCAGATCAGGGTGTTTCTGAAAGTCTTCCGGTGTGACAAGCCCGGCCGGCTTGTCGAACAGGTAGACTCCGGCTCGCTCGAGGGCGGTGGCGACGAACTGCGAACAGAAATAGGCATAGGGTCGATTTATCGGGCGATGTACCGCTACACCAACTAATCCCAGCAGACTGTACTTGTACTTTTCGCGCTCTGCATCAAAGTCCGACACTGCCTGACGCAAACGGGCGAGTTCCTCCTCGCTCACGTTGAGCTCGAAGACAGCGCATGTGGTTTCCTGTTTCAGGGCATAGAGGCCCTTTCGTCGATCCTCCCTGACAAATCCACCTATGAACGGATTGCGAGGCTTCAGGCGGCCAAAGCTGTATACTTCTGATAAGTCGCTGTCGAAAGCCAGAGACGAATGGTTATATGGTGCCCCCGTACACAGGCCCAATGCTCGTGTGAAGAGAGTTCCCGTATTTGTGAGCAAGATATAGACTTGTTTGTTCCCGGGACGCATGATGTTTCCTCCTTAAGTCGTGGTGACGCCATCGACTATAGTATCACACCTCAGGGGTTAAGTGTACAGGGAAATAAATGCGTGTTATCGTATACATATATCTGTTTCTACGTGAGGGGAGGCCAAACACTGATGCCTAAGATACTGCTGGTTGATGACGAAAGGGCGCTGGTAAAAGGACTCAAGCTCAGCTTTGAGCGCGAAGGTTACTTGATCGCGACGGCTCATACGGGCCCAGAGGCTCTGCAGCGGGTAGAGGATGAAAAACCGGACCTGGTAGTCCTTGACATCATGCTTCCTGAGCTGGACGGTCTGGAAGTATGCAAGCGCATACGGCAGTCATCCACCATACCCATTATCATGTTGACGGCACGCAGCGAGGACATAGACAAGATTCTTGGTCTTGAGATGGGGGCAGACGACTATCTCACCAAACCCTTTAACACCAGAGAGCTGCTGGCCAGAGTCAAAGCCCACTTACGGCGTCTGGAGTGGAACAGCCCAGAGCAACAGCAATGCACCGAAGCGGGCGCTCTTGTTATAGACCATTTGAAGCGCAGGGTGACCGTCCATGGCAAAGAAGCGGACCTGACTGCCAAGGAATTTGACATTCTGGCTACCCTGGCCGCAAACCCAGGGCGAGTTTACACCAGGGAGAACCTGCTGGAAACGATCTGGGGGTACAAGTATTTCGGTGACGTGCGAAATGTGGACGTCCACGTACGCAGATTGCGTGAGAAAATAGAGCCTAACCCCGCGGAGCCTGAGTACGTCATGACAAGATGGGGTATGGGGTACTATTTCCGGGAGCACTGACCATGCGCCTCAGCCTGAGTCTGCGTCTTCCACTGACCCTGTTAATCCTCATCTCCCTCACCGCCGCCGGAGCCGGCGCTTCTGTCATGCCGGTTCTCAAGGGGCATTTTCTTCGCGAGCGCGAACAAGCGCTACTTACTCAGGGTAGTATTATCGCTAACGCCGTGAGGGAGGAGCTGCTGAGCGAAGGAGAGGGTATCGCCTATATAGCGCGCTCCTTCAGTGAGAGGCTCAAATCGCGTGTACTTATTGTTGACCGCGACGCCACAGTTCTGGCCGATGCCTACGGCGAACTGCAGGGGACTCTATTGGATTTTGATATCGTGAGAGATAGCCTGCAAGGCAGAAGTATAAGCCTCGAGCAGAGGTTGCCAGACGGCACGCCTGCATTATATATTCTGGTACCAATCGCCAGGGTGGAACGCCTGGACGGCGGCCAGCGAGAGATAATTGGTGCAGTTTTCATCAGCAATTCGCTGGCTGACATGTATGCCACACTGGACGAGATGCGTCGCAGACTATTAGTGGGAGCTGGTCTAGTCGGTCTGTTGGCAGCGCTGGCTGGGCTCTACGTATCCTATACTGTAAGCGCACCCCTGGGCAGCCTCCTGTCCGGAGTGCGCAAGCTCGAGTCAGGCGTTCTGGGCGCCCAGGTGCGCGAACGGGGCGACCGCGAGACTCGACGTCTGGCCCGGGCTTTTAATACCATGAGCATACGTCTGGCAGCTCACGAGGAAGCGAGGCGTCGCTTTGTTTCCGACGCGTCCCACGAAATGCGCACTCCTCTCGCTGCTACAAAGGCTCTCATCGAGCCCATACTCGCAGACGAGCACCTCGATCCACACATGGTGCGAGAGCTGCTGCACGACGTGGACAAGGAAGTTGACCGACTGGCGAAGCTGGTCGAAGATCTCCTGCAGCTTGCGCAACTTGATGCCAAGGCCCCGTCGGAGCATATTGCGGTGGATTTATCAGGAATCTTGCGGAGCGCCATTTCTGCCATGTCCCCGCTGGCGGCTGCCCGGGGAGTGACCCTTGAGTTTAGCGGCCAGCCGCTGGCTATCACGGCTGACGAAGGGAAGCTATATCGGGCTGTGCTGAACCTCATCGATAATGCGGTGAAGCATGCCTCTTCCGTGGTGAGGGTGGACCTGTCCAGGACAGGACGCCAGGCAGAGATTCGGGTGAGTGACGACGGCCCCGGCATTGCCGCCGAGCATCAGCTTCACCTTTTCGAGCGCTTCTTCAGAGCAGATGACGTGCGCAATCGCGGTGGAGCCGGTGGCAGTGGGCTTGGGCTGGCCATTGTCCGTGAGATCGTCGAGCTGCACTCAGGCAGGATCGCCGTAGTTTCGTCACCGGGAGCCGGAGCCACATTTGTGATAACGCTACCGTTAACACAAAAGTAACACCACGGAAACTCCCGTGTAGTTTATTGCGTGTATGATATTAGTGAGGTGATAAAGTATGGGGCGCAGAGGCTTTTTCCTTTTAGTTGTGCTGACAGTGGCATTGACCTTGTCGGCTTGTTCGCCTAACACTCCGCAACTGCCCCTGCCCATAAACCCAAATCCCTCGGAGAACACCGTGACTATATCCCTCTATTTCGCTGATAGTACGGCCAGCGAGCTAGTTCTGGAAAGGCGCGAGGTTGTGCGACGCAACGAGTCGCTGGAAGCCCTGGTCCTGCGCGAACTCATTTTAGGCCCCATGGCAGCTGGCGGGGTCCCTACAATTCCACCGGAGGCCAAGGTTATTTCGGTTCAGGTAGTTGAACGGGTTGTCTTTGTCAACTTTTCCCGAGAGCTGGCGACCCGTCATAGCGGAGGCTCAGCCGGAGAGCAAATGACTTTGGGATCCATCGTGTATTCTCTAACGGAGCTTCCGGGTATTGAGAAAGTACAGCTCCTGATTGAAGGTGAAAAACAGGAGTCCATATTTGGACATTCCATCACTATAGAACCTATTGGCCGTGAAGTTCTGCAACCGTTTGAAGCCCCCGGCATGGGGATCATGAATATCCCAGAGCCCTGGCAGCTGGAAAGCCCACAGCTTGCTGGAGCAGTTACCGCACTTGCGGTGGGCAACTTTGCCGGGTCAGGCAGGGACATTGTGGCAGCGGCAGGAGGCAGGATCTACGTTTTCCGCTATGATGACGGGGAGTACACAGAAGTCTGGCAAATGGCTTTCGATCGTTATGTCACTGGACTTACCGGGGTTGATTTTACGGCCCGGGGTACCGACTACATCGTGGTGGCGGGGGCGGCCAGTGGCAATTGGAACCCCAATGTGCCAGGCTTTCTTTCGGTGCTGGACTTCCGCGAAGGCAGCATGTATCGTCTGGCCGACATATCTCGGGAAGGTATGCCATTCTGGAGCGTAACAAGCATGAACATTGAAGGCACATCCCGGCCGGAAATACTGGCGAGCAATGGCAACGGGCTATACGTCTATTCCGTGGACGACAGTTTCGCTCTGCGCCAGCTCCACATGTTAAGCCGTTTCCCAGGCACTGTGGCGGCGAAGGACAACATACTGGCCTGGCGTGACACCAGCGGGACGAGACTTGGACTCTATGAATGGCAGGGAACGGATTGGGAACAGCTCTGGACACAGGGCGGTGGGGGCGAATGGCTCTCCGGTACACCCGCCTTCGGTCTGTCCGGTGACGGCGGACAAGTGGTCATCATCGATAATCTGGCGGGGACGCTGAGCGGCTGGCGGNNAATACCGGCGAGAGTTCAGGATATTGTGCAGACGCTGGAATCGCGTACTTCTCTGGTCTTTGACCAGGAGGGTGCCCTGCTCATCGGTGGAGGAAATCGTATTCGGGTATTCAAGTGGTAGGGAAATGATTCGAGAGGGCAGAGCCTGGTGGCTCTGCCCTCTCGAATTACTGTCTATACATGCGCAACTCTAAGCGGTCTGTGACATGTTGTCTGCGCCCTGGCCCTCGCGACGTTCCAGATAGTATACCAAACCGAAGGCCAGGCTACCTGACAGGCGTAGCGCAGCGGTGGTCAGGAAAGCCCACCTGTAGTTCAGCAGATTAAGGAGAGCTACTCCGGCCATGGGCGCAAAGATTGTGCTGGCCGTGATGGCCGTATTGTAATAGGCGATGTAAGTCGTCTTGCGTTCGTCAGGGGTCATATCCAGCAGAGAATTGAAGAGAGAAAGCATGACACCGCTGAAAATAGCGCCGGTCAAGATGTTAAAGAACGCAATGGTGTACAGACTGCGGGAGAACGCGTACACGGCCGGAACGATGAAGATCCCCAGAGTGGAAACAAAGAGCGTTTTTAACGACCCGTTGCGTTCCATATATTTCGACCAGAAACCGTACCCCACCAGTGATCCACCGGTGTTACTGAGGTTCAGGATACTAACCCAGAGGTTTGTCGCGCCCAGTTCGCGGACCTGATAAAGGGTGAACAACGGCCAGGCTACCTGCCAGGCGAAGTAGAAAAATATGGACGTAAGGGTAAAGCGGACGAACCGCGATTTGGTTACAATTTCGCGCAGGTCGCTGATAATGGCGCGGGGGAGACTGGACAGGAAGGTGCCCACGGGGATCTCGCTGCTCAGCGCACCCTCTGAGACATCGGGCAACTCCTGCAGGTGTCTGAAGACCCATATCTCAGTACAGGCGAAGGCAAAGGCCGCTGCAAACACCAGTTGGTAGCCAATGGGGTAGGATATTATATCCAGAACGCGCCCGGCAATAAGCACGGCGATAGTGCCTGCGACGTTCATGGCCAGACTGCGTTTGGCAAATGCCGAAGCTCTGCGCTTTTGTGGCACTACGCGGGAGATGAAGCCCTGCCAGGAAACGTTGGCAATCGAGCCGGGCAGATTCATCAGCGCCAGAGTCAGCACCAGAACGCCTGCGCGCTTGTCGGGTGTGAAGAAAGGTATTGCTGCCAGCAGCAGATAAAACAATCGGTGCAGAAACATAAAGGTGGCACACCAGCGTTTTCTGTCCAGTCTGGTGTCTATAAACTTGCCCCCCGGAATCATTGACAGCAACCCGACCAACGCTGGAGCCGAAGACACGAGGCCAATCTGGTAGTTGGTGGCTCCCAGGCGGACAGCGAATATGCCCACGAAGGGGTTGACCATATTTAGAGCGATGTTGGCGATAATCCCGTGGTAGACATTTAGGCGGATGTTCTGTTCCAGCAAATCGCTGCCCTGCGCCATCAGGTCATCTTTAATCTGTTGTATCCTAGCCATTAGGGCGGCCATGCTCACACCTCGCTCAGCGAAATATACTGAAGATAATCATACTCCATTCCTTTGGCAATGCAAGACGTGAAATGCGACATTTTCTCTCTATCCGGGCGTCTTTATACTTGTTGAGCATTATGCACTCACCGGGAGGTAGAGACAATGGAAATTACACCACTCTGTATAGGTAACCGTTGTGCCAAACTGCCCATCGTGCAGGGCGGGATGGGGGTTGGGATATCCCTGTCGGGCTTGGCTGGTGCCGTGGCAGCCGCAGGAGGCATAGGAACAATTTCGGGCGTTGAGATCGGCTTTAACTGGCCCGGATACAGGCGCAGCCGTCGTAACGCTAATCGTGAGGCCATGCTTTGGCATCTGGCTGAGGCCAGGCGCATAGCGCCGGAAGGCGTGATCGGGGTGAACATCATGGTAGCCCTCACTGATTATGAGCAGACGGTAGCTGCCGCCATAGACGGTGGTGCAGACATAATATTTAGCGGAGCCGGGCTGCCTCTGTCACTTCCAGCTCTGGCCGAAGGTAGCGACGTCAAGCTGGTCCCCATTATCAGTTCCGCCAAAGCGGCATCCCTCCTGGTTCGCAATTGGCGACAAAAGCATGGGCGCACGCCGGACGGTTTTGTTCTCGAAGGCCCGTTGGCCGGCGGTCACCTGGGCTTTACCCGCGAGCAAATAGAACAGGCCCACGGCGACTACGCTCTGGAGAAACTGCTGGCAGAGGTGTTGGCAGAGCTCGACCGGATCGAAGCCAGAGTTCCGGTGATAGCCGGAGGAGGCCTGTATCACGGAAGCGAGGCCGCCCGCCTTCTGGCAATGGGAGCGTCAGGGGTTCAAATAGGCACGCGTTTTGTCACTACCAAGGAGTGCGACGCGCCAGCAGCCTTTAAGCAGGCCTACCTTGACGCCTCTGAAGAGGACATAGTAATCATTCAGAGCCCCGTGGGTATGCCTGGCCGCGCCCTCTCCAGCGAGTTCATCAAGTCGGTCCAACTGGGAGAGAAGAACCCCACTGGTTGCATGGCCAACTGCATCAAGTCCTGCGGCAGGCAGGCGGCCCCGTATTGCATAGCCCAGGCGTTAATGAACGCCGCCAAGGGAAATCTCAAGGATGGCTTCACATTTGTGGGGAGCAGAGTCCATTTGGCCGATACCATTGTGCCGGTTAAAGATCTGATGGAAAACCTGCACAGGGAGATCGCCGACTTCCAGTTGCCGGAAGGGATAGATATGATCTAGCATCCGGGGTTTCCCCAGGCAGAGCTAAAGCCTCGTCGATACTTGGGAAAGTATCGACGAGGCTTTAGTTATCGCTGAGTTATGTGGTCAAACACTTACTCGTAGAGCACCGCCGCACCCACGGTGCCAGGGCCGGTATGAACACCAACCACGGGGCCGACCTTGCAGATAATGCCCTCTATGCCGAAGGTCTCTTCCAATCGAGCTTTCAAGTGCCGGCCCGAAGCTTCAGCCATGCCTTCGGCCACGATGAACTCTACTGCCTTACGGCCTTTGGCCAGATCAGCGAACAGCTCTACCATCTGTTCTAGCGCCTGCTTCTGGCTACGGGCCTTTCCAGCGTCCACGTAGATGCCTTCTTCAACCTTAATGATTGGCTTAATGTTGAGCAGTGAGCCAAGCAGGCCCTTGGCCTTTCCAATTCGGCCGCCCTTGGCAAGGTACTCCAGAGTATTCAGAGTAAAGACAACCTCAACGTTTTTGCGGCACCCTTCGAGGATTTCCAGGACCTCGGGCAGAGTCTTGCCAGCTTTCACGGCCCTGGCTGCCACTACGGCCTGTATTGCCACACCCGCACTGATCGAATGTGAGTCGAAAACGTGGATATCCTTTTCCATGGTCTCCGCTGCTTGCCTGGCCGCAGCCGCGGTGCCGCTGAGACCGCTGGAGAGATGGATGGAAACGATAGAATCGTACCCGGCGGCCAAAAGGGACTCGTACAGTTCAATAAACTCGCCGGGAGAGGGTTGGGAGGTAGTAGGTAAGGTTTGTGACGCTTTCAGCTTGTCATAGAACTCATCGGGGTGGATATCGATTCCGTCTTTGTACATGGTGTCTCCGAAAACAACGTAGAGGGGCCGGACGTGGATGTTGTACTCGATGGCCTGAGCAGGGGTTAAGTCAGAAGTGCTGTCAGTAACGATGGCGATTTTACTCATGGTCATGCCTCCTCGATAATTGCACATAATCCTTATACGATAAGACGAAAAGGCCAAGTAGAAGTGTCGCCTAGTTTTCTCTGATGCGCGATGCGACGGCCAAGGCAGCTAGCCCTGAAACGAAGTAGAAGACTAGCGCCGTCCTGTAGGCGAAATCGGGATAAGTCTTGGCCCCGGCAACCATGGTTCCTTGCCAGTTGGCGTCAAGCATCATGCCTATCAGGAGGTTAAGAATAGCCGCGCTGAGAAAGCCACCGGTGTTGACAACTCCCATGGCAATCCCAGAAAGCCGGGGGTGGTTGGCTTCCTTCGCCAGTGCAAAGGTGAGGAAGAAGCTGATCCCGCCCAGCCCGGCCAGGAAGAAGAGCAAATAGAGAAGCCCAACGTTGATAGTTCCCTGTGGCACCAAAATGACTATTCCCCAGATTACCGTGTATACCCCAGCGCCCAGCAGGATCAGAGGCTTCCTCCGCCCCAGTTTGTCGGCCAGATATCCCATGAGAGGAGAACCGATTAGAACGCCCACGGTCATAGCCAGCAAGAGATTCGCGGCGGCTGGCTTAGTCATCTCATATACGTGCATCAGGTAGGGTATGCCCCACAGGCCGGAAAAGGAGTTTATGCCTCCCATGACTCCGGCCAGTATGAAGACACCTGGCCAGGTGGCGGGAGTGGAAAGTACTCGCCATAGCCCTTCCAGGACCTTAATCTTTTCCTCAGCGGGCAGGACCACCTGGGGGTTTAGTCCCATATCCTCAGGACGGTCGCGCACCAGCAGGTAGACGAGAAGTGCCACAAGAACGGATATTGCCCCAATCAGGCTGAAGGTGCTGCGCCAGCCCAGGGACATGACCAGCAGCGCCAGGGGCACTGTGGCGGCGATGCCACCCAAATTACCTACAGTGGTGGTAAGGCCGGAAATCGTCGCGAACTCCCTCGGTTTAAACCAGACGGCCTGGGTCTTGAGCAAAGAAACAAAGACCACCGACACGCCGAGCCCCACCAGAAGCCTGCCACTGTAGGCCATGCCCAGGCTGCCAGCAGTGGCGAAGAGTACAGACCCGGCGGCAGCCAGCAGCATCCCGATGGAACAGGTGCGCCTTGGCCCTAGATAATCGGCCAGGATGCCGCTGGGCACCTGCATAAAGGCGTAAGCATAAAAGTACATGGACGCCAGATTGCTTAGCTCGGTACCGCTGAGTGCCAGATCGCGGGCCAAATCGTCGGATACGACAGCGGTGGAGTAGCGGTGGAAGAAAACAATAAAAAAGGCCAGGGC
>DDWC01000022.1 GCA_002345475.1 Firmicutes bacterium UBA2296 | reverse complement strand
TTGCCTGAGTAGACGCGGAAATAGGCCAGCTTACCCACATAGGGATCGGTTACGATCTTGAAAGCCAGAGCGCTAAAGGGCGCTTCGTCAGTGGGCGGCCTGGTGTCTGTCTCCTCTGTCTTCGGTACTATGCCAGTCACGTCGGCCACATCTGTCGGCGAAGGTAAATAGTCTACGATACCATCGAGCAGACGCTGCACACCCTTGTTCTTGTATGACGACCCGCAAAAAACAGGCACCACATGATTGGCTAGAACCGCCTTACGCAAGCTGGCCTTGATGTCCGCAACGGAGAGCTCTTCTCCCTCCAGATAACGCATGAGGAAATCCTCATCGGCCATAGCTATGTTCTCGATCAGGCTGTGCCTGGCCTCGCGAACCATGCCGACCATGTCTGCGGGGATGTCTCTTTCTTCCTGTGACTTGCCCTCATCGTCCAGATAGAACACCGCGCGCTCGCGAATCAGGTCTATCATACCGCGGAAGGTGTCTTCACTGCCGATAGGCAGCTGGATTGGCAGGGCATTAGCACCCAGCCTGTCCTTCAGCATATTGACCACCCGGTCAAAGTTGGCACCCATAATGTCCATCTTATTGACGTAGGCGATACGGGGCACACGGTACTTGTCTGCCTGACGCCAAACAGTCTCCGATTGTGGCTCTACTCCACCCTTGGCACAGAAGACTGCGACCGCCCCATCAAGGACTCGCAGGCTGCGCTCTACCTCTACGGTAAAGTCCACGTGCCCGGGTGTATCGATAATGTTTATCTGACAATCGCGCCATTGGCAGGTGGTCGCCGCCGAGGTGATAGTAATTCCTCGTTCTTGCTCCTGTATCATCCAGTCCATGGTCGCTGCGCCTTCATGCACTTCCCCGAGTCGATGGGTCTTTCCAGTATAGAAAAGGATTCGCTCAGTGGTCGTGGTCTTTCCGGCATCAATATGCGCCATGATTCCAATGTTGCGCACTTTCTGAATCTCAAAACTTCTCGGCATGACAGTCCTCCCTTCTTGACGCTATCTTTTGGCTCCTAGCTCTTGGCTCCTAGCTCTTGGTTCCCGAAAATTCGGACGCTAAGAGCTAAGAGCTGACAGCTAAAGGCCGATGGTTTACCACCTGTAATGCGCAAAAGCCTTATTGGCTTCAGCCATTTTATGAGTGTCTTCGCGCTTCTTGATTGAAGCTCCTACGCCCTGGGCTGCGTCCATAATTTCACCGGCAAGGCGCTGGTCCATGGTCTTCTCACCGCGAGCTCGCGAATACTGAACAAGCCAACGGATGGACAGCATTTTCTGGCGATCCGGCGATACTTCTATCGGGACCTGGTATGTAGCTCCACCCACACGACGAGGCTTGACCTCGAGAATGGGGGCCACGTTCTTTACCGCTGTCTCAAACACTTCCATGGGGTCTTTCCCGGTTTTCTCCCGGATCTGGTCCATGGCCGAATAGAAAATCCCCTGAGCGATACCTCTTTTGCCGTCATACATCAACTTGTTGATGAAACGAGTGACAAACTTACTGTTATATATGGGATCAGGCAACACGTCTCGCTTGGGTACGGGACCTTTTCTTGGCATAATTCTCCCTCCTTCACAATTGATTAGGCGCTACAAGCACCTATGTTACTCGATGACGCGACGCGAAGAAGCGACTGCGCCACCGTCGGGGTGACTACTTCTTCTTTGCCCTCTTGGCGCCGTACTTAGAACGGGCCTGACCGCGATTCTGAACACCACCGGTATCGAGCGCACCACGCACAATGTGATAACGCACGCCGGGTAGGTCCTTAACACGACCGCCACGCACTAATACTACTGAGTGCTCCTGCAAATTGTGTCCAACTCCGGGAATGTACGCAGTCACTTCCACGCCGTTTGACAACCTGACCCTGGCTATCTTGCGGATTGCCGAGTTAGGCTTCTTGGGGTTCATCGTCTTCACCTGAACACAAACACCACGCCGTTGCGGGGATCTATGCAGATGAGGAGACTTTGACTTCTTTTCCACGACCTGGCGACCTTTGCGTACTAATTGGCTGATTGTCGGCATACATGCACCTCCTTCCGTCGTGGTTCTATTTGTCGTAAGTGACCAGAGCACCCTGCCGCCTAAGCGGCAGGGCTGTCAAGTCACATAGCTACCCTAGTAGGGCACACTTAAATATTATACGATTCTGCCCCGAGTGTGTCAATTATTTATTCACCTTTACTCGTCACACTCTGGCTCGTCTGCAACCGCAACGGCTTCCTCCATGTGGGGGTTGTCAACAGCTATCTTGATACTGCGATAGCGGCTCATCCCTGTGCCAGCCGGAATCAGCTTACCGATGATCACGTTCTCCTTGAGGCCGATCAACGGATCAATCTTGGTCTTTATGGCGGCATCGGTCAACACTCGGGTTGTTTCCTGGAAGGACGCAGCAGAAAGGAATGAATCTGTAGCCAGAGACGCCTTGGTTATGCCCAACAGTACCGGACGGGCTACGGCGGGCTCCAATCCCTCCTCAAGAACGCGGATGTTCTCCGTTTCGAAGTCGAAGGCATCAATCAGGCCTCCCGGCAATAACGAAGTATCACCGGAGTCATCGACCTTAACTTTGCGCAAGTTCTGCCGCACGATAACTTCCACGTGCTTGTCGTTGATTTCAACACCCTGCGTCCGGTAGACCTTTTGCACTTCCTGAAGTACATAAGCCTGCACGGCCCGAATTCCCTTTATCGCCAATAGATCTGCCGGGCTGATGGGACCTTCTGTCAGTTCCTGGCCAGCTTCGATCACTTGCCCTTCAAAGACCTTGAGGCGAGCGCCGTAAGCCACGGTGTAGGCACGCACATCCCCATCGGTACCGTGCACTTCTACTTCGCGCTTGTTCTTGGCATCCAGGATGCGGACGGTTCCGTTGATCTCACTGATGATCGCCTGTCCCTTGGGGCGGCGAGCCTCAAACAGCTCCTCGACACGGGGCAGACCCTGAGTTATATCGTCTCCCGCCACGCCCCCCATGTGGAAAGTCCGCATGGTCAGCTGTGTACCTGGCTCTCCGATGGACTGTGCGGCGATAATGCCGATAGCTTCGCCGACCTCGACCATACCCCCGGTGGCCAGATTGCGGCCGTAGCACTTTATGCATACGCCGTAACGGGATTTACATGTGAGCACTGTGCGAATGTGGACCGAATTGATCAGCGGCTCGGTAAGAACCTGCCCGGACCTGACACTGGCTCCATCCGCCACAAGCACCTTTTGCTCGGCGTTGCCGAGGTAGCGGACTACTTCGTTGCCGGAGCCATCGACGATGATGAGCCTGCCGTCTTCGGTATGGCGCAATACCCCGTCCACTGGAGCGCGCAACACGCCGTACTGGGTTATGGCAATTGCCTCGTCATCCCCGATTAGCTCGTTCTCTCTCACCAGCACTTCTGGCAGTTCGATTTTCTCACCAGTGACAGCGTCGATATGGGGATCAGCGCTGACATCCTCGGCCGCGACACGGCCCTGGATGCGCTCCACCAGCGGCACGATCACCTGCCTGCCGTCGAGGATCGGCGATACTACTACACCCACTGTGGCGCCACAGTCTTCTTCGCGGATTATTACGTCCTGCGAAACATCTACCAGTCTGCGGGTCAAGTATCCGGAGTCCGCAGTCCTGATCGCAGTGTCGGCCGCTCCCTTGCGCGCGCCGTGGGTAGAAGTGAAATACTCCAGTACGTTTAGACCTTCACGGAAGTTGGCCTTTACTGGCAGTTCGATGATTCTTCCCAAAGGATCGCTCATCAATCCGCGCATGCCACCGAGCTGGGTAATCTGACTCACGTTGCCTCGAGCGCCAGCGTCGACCATCATGAACATTGGGTTGAACTTGTCCATGGCCTTGAGCAGGGCTTGCTGAACTTCAACCGAGGTTTTACTCCACACTCCGACAACGCTTTGGTACTTCTCATCCTGGCTCATCATGCCGCGGCTGTATGCAGCCTCGATGCGCGAAACCTCGTCCTCGGACTTGCGCACGATAGTCTGCTTGTCTTCAGGGATTACAACGTCGGTGATAGCAATGCTCAATCCAGATTTGGTTGCGTACTCGAACCCAAGATCCTTGAGCCTATCAAGCAGCGTGGTGGTCAGAGAATTGCCGTGCTTCTTGTAGCAGCGCTCTACTATGTCGCCAAGAACCTTGCGAGGCACCAGTTCGTTGACCTCAAGGTCGGCGGCATGAGCGGGGTCTTTCCTGTCCACATAACCCAGATCCTGCGGTATGGCTTCGTTGAAGATCAGGCGGCCTACCGTGGTCTCTGCGTAGGTGCGAACCGGGCAACCGTCGGCTGTTTTGCCGTCGAGGCGGACCTTAACGGGGGCGTTGATAGCAACGGCACCATTTTGATAGGCCATCAGAGCCTCGTTGTAATTGCCAAAGATCATTCCCTTGCCTTTTCCTTTGTCGTCGTAGGATGTCAGGTAATACAACCCGAGAACGATATCTTTGGTAGGCGTAACGACGGGCTTGCCGTCCTTGGGATTAAGCAAGTTGTTGGCCGAAAGCAGGAGTAAGCGGGCTTCTGCCTGGGCTTCCGCCGAAAGCGGCACGTGTACCGCCATCTGATCGCCGTCAAAGTCGGCGTTATAGGCAACACACACCAGCGGGTGTAGCTTTATGGCCCGCCCCTCCACCAGTACCGGTTCGAAGGCCTGAATGCCGAGTCTGTGTAATGTGGGGGCGCGGTTTAAGAGAACCGGATGGTCTTCGATGACCCCCTCGAGCACGTCCCACACTTCATCGCTAACTCGCTCAACCTTGCGTTTGGCGCTCTTTATGTTCTGGGCAAACCCCTGCTTGACCAGTTCTTTCATGACGAAGGGCTTGAACAGCTCAAGCGCCATCTCCTTGGGCAGACCACACTGATAAAGCTTCAGATCCGGACCAGCCACGATAACCGATCGGCCCGAGTAATCGACGCGCTTACCCAGCAGATTCTGGCGGAAGCGCCCCTGCTTGCCCTTAAGCATGTCGCTGAGGGATTTGAGTGGGCGGTTGCCAGGTCCAGTAACGGGACGACCGCGTCGGCCGTTGTCAATCAGGGCGTCTACAGCTTCCTGCAACATACGTTTTTCGTTACGCACGATAATGTCGGGGGCGCCTAACTCGAGCAGGCGCTTAAGCCGATTGTTGCGGTTGATGACTCTGCGATAAAGATCGTTCAGGTCACAGGTCGCAAAGCGACCGCCGTCCAGCTGAACCATGGGACGCAAGTCAGGCGGGATGACCGGGATTACGTCCATGATCATCCATTCGGGGCGATTGCCAGACTTGCGGAAGGCTTCCACCACATCTAGCCTGCGGATTGCCCTGACGCGGCGTTGCCCAGTGGCGTCAACCAGCTCGGCACGCAACTCTGTAGACATCGCTTCCAGGTCAATCTTCTTGAGCATTTCCCGCACTGCGTGAGCGCCCATGCCGACTCGGAAGGTGAAGCCAAAGCGATCTCGGGCTTCGCGGTATTCGGTCTCAGAAAGAATCTGTTTTTCGTTAAGTGAAGTTTCACCAGCCTCAAGGACCACATAGGCGGCGAAGTAGAGAACCTTTTCCAACAGGCGGGGAGACATGTCCAGTATCAGACCCATGCGGCTGGGGATGCCCTTGAAGTACCAGATGTGCGAGACAGGGGCAGCCAGCTCAATATGCCCCATCCGCTCACGTCGCACCTTACTACGCGTTACCTCAACGCCACAACGGTCACAGACTATCCCTTTGTAGCGCACCCGCTTGTATTTACCACAGTTGCACTCCCAGTCTTTCGTTGGACCAAAAATCTTTTCGCAGAATAAGCCTTCCTTTTCGGGCTTTAGGGTGCGGTAATTGATTGTTTCCGGTTTCTTGACCTCACCCTTGGACCATTCTCGGACCTGTTCGGGTGAAGCCAGGCTTATACGTATAGAATCAAATTCATTGACATCAAGCAAAGATTATCTCTCCCTTCCTAACCTGACAAAGGGCAGATTTATTCCTCATCAGCATCCTTGAGACTGCGGATCTGTCTCACCTTGGGCATGGCATCATCCTTAGCACGGCGCTTCTTGGACTTGGCCTTGCCGCGACTACTCTCCTGCTCCTCTTTCCCTGGCTCCGGCTCAGACACAACGGCGTCGCCGGGCGCCTCATAGTCCTCCGCGTCCGCATCCTCATCGTCCTCGTCTTCCTCGTCACCGGCCAGCGCAAGCTTTGCCAGTTTCTTGGCCAGAAGAGACCGCAACGGATCCTCGGGAGATTTGGTATCTTCCACTACTTCATCCTCGTCATCTGCCACGGACAAATCTTCGAGCTCATCCTCGTCTTCCTCTTCCTCTTCATCGAGTACTCGGGATTTCTTGAGGGCTTCCAGCAGCTTGCTCGGATCAATGGCCGGTTTGGCTTGCTCGGCAGAAGGTTTCCTTCGCGCAGGGACAACAACATCCAGATCCTCGTCTTCGACAGGCACATCATCGCCGACCTTACGCAGTGAGCGAGCGTCCGCATCGATGCCAAGATTCAGTTCGCGGACGGCCTCATGGGCATCATCCTCGGTGTCGCGCATTTCGATCTCGTCCTGGTTCTCGTTGAGAATCCGAACATTCATGCTGAGACTTTGCAGTTCTTTGATGAGTACTTTGAAGGATTCAGGCACACCCGGCTCGGGTATGTTTTCGCCCTTGACGATAGCTTCGTAGGTCTTCACACGGCCAACAACATCATCTGACTTGACTGTGAGCAGCTCCTGAAGCGTGTAGGCCGCGCCGTAAGCTTCCAGCGCCCATACCTCC
>DDWC01000236.1:420-3460 GCA_002345475.1 Firmicutes bacterium UBA2296 | reverse complement strand
GGTCTATCCAGCACAAAGAACAGCACGTCATATAACGGCATCCCATGCGCCGGCTCCGCCTCCCAGCTGCTCAGCGGCCGGCTTGTGCTCTCGTACACTTCCAGAGCGCGAACTATTCGTCTCGTGTCGTTCGGGTGAACTCTGGCAGCAACCACAGGATCCAGTTCTGCCAGCCTGGCATGCATAACCGCCGCACCGACCTCAGCCAGCTGCTCCTTGAGGCGCGCTCGGAGCTGCCAGTCGGTGTCGAGGGGCATGAAGTTGTAAGGGTCAACGGCGGCTCGAATATACAACCCTGTCCCTCCGCTGATTATGGGCAACCTGCCACGGGAATTAATGTCCTCTATGGCCGCCCGGGCCATAAGCTGATAATCTGCCGCGGTCATCATCTCCCCCGGCGAGATTATGTCCAGCAAGTGGTGCGGCACCCTGGCTCGCTCCTCGCTTGTTGGCTTGGCTGTCCCGATGTCCATGCCTTTGTACACCTGCATGGAGTCGGCAGAGATGATCTCTGCCCCGAGCTGCTCAGCGAGTTGTAAGGTCAGTTCCGTTTTACCCACGGCTGTTGGACCGGCTATAATCATAACTCTCTCCGGCATTCTTTGTGTCCCTGATTCTGTCATCGGGGATGAAAGAGGCGGAAGAGGCGATCGTTATCAAAGGATAACACAACGGGTCTCCCGTGGGGGCAGGTGACCGAAAGGTCTGTTTCGTACAACTTGTCCAAAAGATCAATCATCTCAGCGGAAGTGAGCCGCGTGCCGGCTTTGATGGCAGCACGGCAAGAAAGTGCCACTGCAACTTTCTCCTGCTGGTTTTGCATCTGATCCCCTGCCAGTTCCTGCATCATATCAAGTAGCGTCGACTCGCTGAAGTCCCCACGAAAAGTGTCCGGCATACTGCGCAGCAGGTAGGTGCTGCCGCCGAAATGTTCCATTTCAAACCCGGCCTCGGCAAACGACTCCAGATAACAAGGCACAAGCTGTGCCAGGGATCCGAAATCCAGACTGACCGGCATAGCCAGCTGTTGTACCCGCCGCTCCTTGACCTTGCGGAATTGCTCATACAGGATTCTCTCGTGAGCCGCATGCTGGTCAATTATATGCAGACCGTCGTCTCGCTCAACCAGGATGTAGCTGTTCAACACCTGGCCGATAAGACGATATGTCTTCAGGGGAGACTCATAGTGAAGGGTTTCTCGCACCTGCTGACTGGGCAACGGTAGCGAACGGGTGGAGAAAAAGTCCAGATCGTGGCGCAGTGCGGAAAAGGATGAAGCTTTCTCCTCGTGGCCAGCGGGTTCGCTTGAGACTACAGCGTGGTCCGCAAAAGCACCCTCTGCGGGAGTATCTGCGGACAGGGTGAAGAGCCTTTCCACTTCCGCTCTCAGATGACGAATCAGAGAGGACACCACGCTACGCTCATCCTGAAAACGCACCTCTACCTTGGTGGGGCTCACATTCACATCTACCGTGTCCGGGGGTACGAGGATGTTGAGCACAGCCACAGGGTAACGCCTCACCGGCATCAGGGAGCGGTAGGCCTCCTCAAGAGCGAAGCTCAGGCCACGGTGCTCGACATACCTGCCGTTGAGGAAGAAGTACTGCCAGGTGCGGTTGTTGCGACTGAGCTCGGGCAAGCCGAGCATGCCACTAAGGCGAAAGCCCTGCCCTTCTACCGCCTGCACCGGCCTCAGCTGGCGTGCCGCTTTGGCCCCAAACACTGTGGCTGCGGCATCGAGAAGCCGGCCATTGCCCGGGCTTTCCAGAGCTATGCGGCCATCGACCTTCAGCACGAAGCGAAGGTCGGGGCGCGAAAGTATCATGCGCTCCATAGTGGATACAATACGCTGGGATTCGGCCGTCTGGGATTTGAGGAACTTGAGTCTGGCCGGTGTATTGTAGAACAGGTCACGTACCTCGACAATCGATCCCACAGGCATGGCAACCTCACGCACGGCTTCAGCGGCGCCGCCCGCCAGACTGATGCCGTAGCCAACCTGGCTCTGCCTGGTTCGCGAACTAAGAGTGAACCTGCTGACAGATGCTATGCTCGGTAGCGCTTCTCCACGGAAGCCCAGGCTACTGATACGGAACAGATCATCGACGCTGGTCAACTTGCTGGTGGCGTGCCGCAACACGGCAGCAGGCAGGTCATCAGCTGCAATGCCAAAACCATTATCAGAAACCCGGATGAGCACTCTTCCACCGCCGGTAATGTCCACCTCGATGTGCGTCGCCTCGGCATCAATACTGTTTTCCACGAGCTCCTTGACAGCGGAAGCCGGCCTTTCCACTACTTCTCCTGCTGCAATCTGGTCGATGACGTCGTCAGGTAGAACCGCTATTCTAGGCATAGATTTACTCCTTTATCTCTTTGGCCTTGTCAGACAATTCATGTAACAGTGTGAGAGCCTGCAGAGGCGTTATGGCTTCTGGTGAAATGCTTCTCAGCCGGTCCAGCAGCTCACGGCTTAGCGCCATGTGTTCGCGGCCTGGTCCATCTACCTGGGCCAAGTCCAGGGACATATCAAAAATGCTCATCTGCAGACTGCCTCGGCTCTTTTCCTTTTCCCATTGCCTCAAGACGCCGTAGGCGCGCTCAGTCACCTGCTCCGGGAGGCCCGCCAGCTCAGCCACATGAATTCCGTAGCTCTTGCTTGCCTTGCCAGGTTGCACGCGCCTGAGGAACACCACTTCGCGCCCCTTTTCCATCACCGCTACAGTGAGATTCCTGCAACGGGGTAACGTGTCGGCCAGGGCAGTAAGTTCGTGGTAATGCGTAGAAAACAGCGTGGTGGCCTTAATCTTCTCGTGTATGTATTCCATGATGGACTGAGCCAGCGCCATTCCGTCATATGTGCTGGTCCCCCGCCCCACTTCATCAAAGAGGATAAGGCTGCGATCTGTCGCCTCGGCTAGCGCCACCGCGGTTTCGCTCATCTCCACCATAAAAGTACTCTGTCCTGAAGCCAGGTCGTCCGATGCTCCTACTCGGGTAAAGACCCTGTCAACCACTGGCAAGTCGGCGCGAGTGGCGG
>DDWC01000236.1:0-389 GCA_002345475.1 Firmicutes bacterium UBA2296 | reverse complement strand
ACTTGCCCGCCATGTTGGGCCCCGTAATGACTGCGATTTCCCCCTTACCTAACTGCGCATCATTGGGTACAAAGGCGTGACTGCCAATGATGCCCTCAACTACAGGGTGGCGGCCTGACTCAATGTTGAGCCTTCCTTCGGTATTGATCTCTGGCCGGCGGAAATTGTATCTGGCTGCAGCTTCGGCGAATGACTGCATAACATCGACGAAGGCTACCGATCTGGCTACCGTCGTGATCTGTGAAGTGTACACGGCGACTTTATCCCGCATCTGCGCAAAGAGTTCCTGTTCCAGCGCTTTCAGCCGTTCCTCAGCCGTGGTCAAAGTTTCTTCGTATGATTTGAGCTCGTCGGTGATGTATCTCTCGGCATTCACCAGGGTCTGTTTG
>DDWC01000049.1 GCA_002345475.1 Firmicutes bacterium UBA2296 | reverse complement strand
CGCCCATGCCGGGCGCACTAGGAAAAAGCGCCGCAAACCCTTGCGGCGCCTGTGTTTTAAGTGGCAGGGGCAGAGGGACTCGAACCCCCAACCAACGGTTTTGGAGACCGCTACTCTACCATTGAGCTATGCCCCTTCGAACAGAGTTAATTATACGACAGAGCGACGCGGGTGGTCAAGCAGAAGGGAAGAGGTAGCGTTTTCTGTGGAGGATCGAAATATTCTTACTATTTCCACATATTGCATTATGGTTGTTACCTGAGCCTGCTATTGATACAATTTGGGCAGAAGAATTGTTTCGGCAGACAAAATGAATGGGAGGCTGAACCATGAGCAACGTAATCTATCTGGACGGCAACTACGTAGGCAAGGACGAAGCTAAGATTTCGGTTTACGACCACGGTTTGCTCTACGGCGACGGAATATTCGAGGGATTGCGCATTTACAACGGCCGCATCTTCAAACTGGAGGAACATGTGGACCGGCTGTATGATTCCGCCAAGTCCATTATGCTGGAAGTGCCTATGACCAGGCAGGAGATGATTGACGCTCACGTGGAGACAGCGCGAAGAAATGGGCTGCAGGATGGCTACATCCGCACCCTGGTCACCCGCGGTGTGGGCAGCCTGGGCATTGACCCGCGCTCATGTCCGAAGGCTACCGTGGTGATTATTGTAGACAAGATTGCCCTCTACCCGGCGGAATACTACGAGAAGGGCATTAGCGTCGTTACAGTGGCAACCAGGCGCCCTGCTGTGGACGCTCTCACGCCGCGGGTAAAGTCGCTGAACTATTTGAACAATGTCATGGCCAAACTGGAGGTTAACATGGCAGGGGCTCAGGGCGGCATTATGCTGAACCACGATGGTTACGTCACAGAGGGTACGGCCGACAATATCTTCGTGGTCAAGAACGGCAAGATGTATACAACCCCCAGATTCGTCGGTATCCTGGAAGGCATTACGCGCAACACCATTATGGATATGGCTAAGGAATACGGACTTTGCCTTACCGAGGAAGTTCTTACGCGCCACGACCTGTTTGTTGCCGATGAGATTTTCTTTACCGGCAGCGGAGCCGAGATTATTCCGGTGGTTAAGGTGGACGGCAGGACAATCGGCACCGGGGCTCCCGGCGATGTAACCAGGAGGTTCATAGCCGGTTACAGCGCCACGGTCAATGAGACTGGATATCCCATTTTCGAATAGATATAATATGTGTAAAGCAAAAGGAGCGGAGGCACCGCTCCTTTTTTGACAAGAGCGGGGGAGAGAAACATGTTTTTGGCTGTTGACGTGGGCAATTCGCGGATACATCTTGGAGTCTTTGAAGGAGACAAGTTGCTGAATCACTTCGCTCTGGCCACCGACCCCCAGAGGACGCCAGACGAATACGCAGAACTGCTGGATTTGTGTCTGAAACGCCGAGGTATTACTCACGGGAAGCTCACAGGGGTGGCTATAGCCAATGTGGTTACGCCTTTGCAGACTACACTGCTGGACGCATTGGTAATATTAGGCATTTCATCGCCATTGTTGGTAGGTCCTGGGATCAAAACTCGACTGAAGATACGCTTTGAGCCGGCCACAGAGCTCGGAGCAGACCGCATAGCCAACGCCGTCGCCGCGTCGCGCCTGGTGGGCCCGGCGGTGATAGTCGTGGACCTGGGAACGGCTACGACTTTTGACTGTGTCAGGGACGGTGAGTACGTGGGCGGAGTGGCGGCACCGGGCGTAGCCAGTTCCTTCGCAGGTTTGACTCAGAAGGCCCCCAGGCTGGCCAGAATCGATTTTGCAGCCCCGGAACGGATAGTGGCGCGTCACGGAACAGGAGCCCTGCAATCGGGCCTGATGGCTGGGCATGCTGCCATGTGCGATGGCCTGATCCTGCGTATTCGCGAGGAGATTGGGGACGCAGCGGTGGTGCTCACCGGAGACCACGCTGAACTGATAGGACCGCTGATGCGCACTGAGCACCAGCACCAGCCAGTACTGACCTTGCTAGGACTTAAGATATTGTATGAAATGAATCGGTGAGGGTGATAGCGCGAAGCAGTCAGCATTGAGCAATCA
Organism: Firmicutes bacterium UBA2296; assembly: GCA_002345475.1. Taxonomy (GTDB): domain Bacteria; phylum Bacillota; class UBA994; order UBA994; family UBA994; genus UBA2296. Next base: position 3,162 of record DDWC01000049.1, on the reverse strand, counting down.
GCATGCAGCATACAGCATTCAGCACACAGCAATAAGCAGGCGGAGAGGCGTTAGACGTGAGGCAAGAGACAAACGACGAGAGACGCGAGGTTAGACGCTAGACAGGAGACGTCAGACGTTAGACTCTAGACAAGAGACAGGCGACAAGACACAGGCGACAAAAGACAAACATATAACGAGCAAAAGACGGGCCGCGGTGAAGAGCGGCTCGTCTTTTGCGTTAATGAGAGGGAGGAGGGTGAATCAGGGTATGGCAGACAGATCTGGCCGTATTCACATTCTAGTTGACATAACATATATTATAGGACTCAATATTTATTGCTCAAGGGCTGCAGGATGCGCTTGCGATTAGCAAAGGTGGCCACCCTTCTGTATCCCACCTCGTAGGCCAGCTGCGCCGCCAGAGCAACGTCCCTGCCGACGTTTTCCGGTGCGTGAGCGTCGGAGCTCAGGGTTATGGGTATGTCCAGGTCAAAGCACCGCTCCAGAACGTCTCTGGCGGGATAAAACTCCCCGGCCGGCTTGTATCTCCCGTTAGTGTTGATCTCTATTGCTACATCAGAAGCCTTGATAGCCCTGAGGGCGTGCTCTGCATACCCCGAGGCTGAGCCTTTAGGCCTGAAGCCAAAGACCTTTATAACGTCAGGATGACCTATAATGTCGAATCTTCGACTACGAGCAGCCTCTGCTAGTGTCGCGTAGTATCTTTGGTACAGTTCATCAATGTCCCAGGCCTGGTATCCAGGTAGCGATGTAGGCATGTCAAATACGAAGCCGTCCACTTCGTGAACCGATCCAATGACAAAATCGAGGGTGAAAGCACTTTCCGGGCGCCTTGTCTCCCCTGCCCTCCCCAACTGGAAATCTATCTCAATTCCCAGTCGCACGCGGATCTGTGGAACGCGAGCGGCGGCGGCGCGCAAGGCATCTAGATTGAACTGATCGGCATAATAGTCGTGGTCGGCAAAGCCTACCTCAGTGATGCCGCGACGTCGGGCTGTTAAGAGAAACTCGGTGACACTGTCCACATCATGCAGATACTCAGCATGACCCATGGCGTGTACATGATAGTCAATAAGCAGAATTACTCCTCCTTCGCTGGCCTTCGCCTGGCTAGCTCACTGGCTAGTTCTGCGTCCTCGATGTTTTCACCTTCCATGAAGACAAGAATGTGATATACCAGGTCGGCGAGTTCGCTAATTGTTTCTTGTCGAGATCCCTGCATGGCGGCGATAATCAGCTCGGTTGCTTCTTCTCCTATTTTTTGGCATATTCTGGCTCTGCCAGAGGCTAAGAGCGCAGCGGTATAGGATGTATCGATATTACCACCACGGCGGGAAGCGATGGTTTCCCGCAAACGCATAAGCTCTGAGCGTGCACCCGAGTGGCTGTGGGTGAACTCAAGCGTGGAGCCTGGTTCGAGGCTGCGGGAGAAGCAAGAAGACGTGCCCAGATGGCACGCGGGACCAGCGGCGTCCACCTGCAGGAGAATCGCGTCACTGTCGCAATCAACTCTTGCGGCACGCAAGGCCTGTGTGTTCCCGGAGCTTTCACCCTTGCGCCACAACGTGTTTCTACTCCGGCTGTAGAAATGGACTTCACCCCGGTCAAGAGTCAGTTGCAGTGCTTCACGGTCCATATATGCCAGAGTCAAAACCTCTCCACTGCTGGCATCCTGGGTTATTACTGGTATCAATGGCGGCAGGTTTTTCATAGTCTCATCGTCACACCCCTATCATGCAGATATCGCTTGAGAGCAGCTATCTCAATTTCACCGTAGTGAAAGATTGACGCCGCTAAAGCAGCATCGGCGTTGCCTTCCCTGAACACAGATAGAAAATCTCCCATACCCCCCGCTCCGCCTGAAGCTATCAATGGCAATCCCGTAGCCCTTCCCACGGCTCCGGTCAGCTCCACATCATACCCACCCTTGGTTCCATCTTGGTCAATGCTGGTCAGCAACAACTCCCCTGCCCCCAGTTCTGCGAGCGTGGCACACCATTTCAGCGCATCGAGCCCGGTGCTAACCTTACCTCCTCCTATCATGACCTCGTAAAACCTGCTGTCCCCGCTCGTTCGCCTTCGCACGTCAACTGCTGCAATGACACATTGCGAGCCAAACTCCGCCGCCGCGTGTGATATTAGCTCCGGATTTCTGACGCTGGCCGAGTTAACGGCTACCTTGTCCGCGCCGGAAAAGAGGTAGTCATGGAAGTCCCCGAGGGACTTCACTCCCCCACCCACGGTCAGTGGCAGGGTTGTGCTGGCCGCAACAGCCGAGACCGCCTGCATCATGGCCCGGCGATCTTCACCCGCGGCGTTTATGTTCAGAAGCACCAATTCGTCCGCACCCGCCTGACAATAAAAGTCTGCGAGCAAAGCCGGGTCACCTGCGTCGCGCAGCTCCACGAAGTTTATACCTTTTACAACCCTGCCGGCTTGCACATCCAGGCACGGGATTATCCGCTTAGCCAGTGCCAAGTTGTCGCCCTCCTCCCATTATGCTTATGGCGTCGGACAGAGTGAAAAGACCTTCGTACAACGCACGGCCTATAATCACTCCGGTCTCATCGGGGAAGTTACGTGAGGCCAGATCCTCCAAATGAGCTATTGAGCCAATTCCTCCAGAAATGAGGACTCTGCCGCCCATGGTCACGAGGCGCGCCGCCAAATCGGTGTTGGGCCCCGACAACATGCCGTCCCGCTCGATGTCTGTGCAGAGAAAGTCTCTGATTCCCCCGTCAAGGAGTTGTTCAGCTACATCCCAAACAGTTCTTGTGGTCTGCTGTTTCCAGCCTCTCACTGCTATATGACCGTTCCGGCTGTCCAGGGCCACCACCACACGATCTGGGAAGTCCTTGCCAGCCCTGGCCGCAGCAGTCGGGTCTTCGATGGCCAGGGTGCCGATTACAACTCTGCTTATGCCCATATCAAGAGCCCGTCTGATGTCTTCATAGCTCCGGAGCCCGCCTCCAATCTGGAGAGGTACTGCTGTGGAAACCACCACGCTCTCGATAACATCGGCGTTTACAGCCTGTCGTCCGTCGGCGGCATCAAGGTCAACAATGTGTATAAGACTAGCTCCCTGTTCAGCATACCCCTTTGCTATATCCACGATGCTTCCGTCGTAGCTCCGGACATGGTCATACGATCCCTTTCGTA
>DDWC01000238.1 GCA_002345475.1 Firmicutes bacterium UBA2296 | reverse complement strand
AGAGGAGCAGGGTCGCGAGAAAATCGCTTTTGTCCGCATGGAGGCCGGTGGTAATCTCATCGGCGGTCAACCATTTTCACTGGCAAACCTGCGTGAAGTAAGGAGTATCTGTAATGCGCACGGCTTGCTGTTGGTGCTCGACGCCAGCCTCCTGGCTGACAATCTCCATTTCATCAAGCAGCGCGAAGCAGATTGTCAGTCTCTGAGTATTCGAGAAATCACTCGTCAGATCAGTGATTTGTGTGACGTATTCTACTTCTCCGGTCGCAAACTAGGCTGCGCCCGTGGGGGCGGCATGGCCATCAGGCAGGAAGCCCTCTTCATGGAGCTCCGCGAACTGGTGCCGCTGTACGAAGGATTTCTCACCTACGGAGGGATGTCGCTGCGTGAAATGGAAGCCATGACTGTTGGCCTGGAAGAGACTATGGACGAATCCTTTATATCGCAAGGCCCACAGTTCATTAAGTTTATGGTTGAGGAGCTCGCCCATAAGGGAGTCCCTGTAGTTACTCCGCCTGGAGGTCTTGGCTGCCATCTGGATGCCTCTCGCTTCCTGCCCCATGTAGCTCAGCATCAGTACCCGGCCGGAGCCCTGGCCGCCGCTCTGTTTTTGGCCGGGGGCATTAGGGGCATGGAGCGTGGCACCATGTCCGAACAACGTGATGCCGCAGGCAATGAGGTGCTGGCTCCGATGGAACTTCTGCGTCTGGCCTTGCCTCGGCGCGTGTTCACATTATCTCAGGTCAAGTACGCCGTCGACAGAGTGGCGTGGTTGCACGATAATGCGCATCTGGTAGGAGGCCTCGAGTTTGTTGAGGAACCTAAGAACCTGCGCTTCTTCTTCGGAAGACTTCGTGCTATTTCGCCCTGGCAGGATAACTTGCGCTCGGCTTTTGTGAGGGACTTCGGGGATAGCCTGTAGTCTGGAGGAAACAAAAAAGGCCACGGAGCGAATCGCGTGGTCTCAAGGCAGGCAATGGCCTATACTACCGAACTGTTACTTTGTACGTTACAGATTCTATGGCCGACTGTGCTCCTTCCCACGAGCGGTAGTACTGCACCGTGATATTGACCGTGCCCTTGCCTACTGCCCGGAACTCGAGCTCTCTCTGGCCCGTAGCACCTGCTAATGTGCTGGTGGGAGAAGCGTGCTCGTCCCTGGAGCAGATGAGTACGTCCTCGCGGTCAAGGGTGTAGTGCCAACTATATCCGGTGGTCAGGTTTTCTGGCAACTGAATGAAAGCCGTCCCGTCCAGCGCAATCTTATACTCTTTGCTTTCGTCAGTAAGAGCTGTGTAAGAATCGCCGAGGAAGGCGTTGACGGTAGCGATGCCAATGGTGATGAGGGCGATTGCCATAACCACCACCAGGGTCACTCTTCGTGTCTTGTTCATCGTGATCTCACCTCCTTCGCATTATCTCGTCTCTATAGACGAAGGTCGCGAAGAATTGTTCCGTAGTTATTTGGCTACATGTTGATCATCTTGCTATGCATAAAGTCTGTCGTTCAGCACCTGTATTTAGTTATGGCGCCAAATGATCCTTGCCTCATCAACTAGCCGGCTAGCACGGGTCAACAGCCACTAAGACAGCAACAGGTTCCCGGAAAGCTGCTACCCGGAAACCTGTTGCTGTCTGACGTCTCTTCTAGATCTTTCCCAGCATCTTCTTAGCCGCTTCGACTGCCAGCTCAGTGTCCGTGCCAGTCTCCACAGCCTGACGTATAGCTGTTTCCAGCAAACAACCCACAACTGTCACGCCAACCTGCTCAACGGCGGCCTTTAGTGCCGCCACCTGAGTGACCACTTCCTGGCAATCTCGCTTATCTTCAATCATACGCTGAAGGCCGCGAGCCTGACCTTCGATGCGGCGCAATCGGCTCAGGAGGCCGGGTGTTGCTTTTTCGAGGATTTCGTCTTGTCTCTTATCGGCCATGGCGCTACCTCCCAAGAATATCTCCAGTTCTATTTAACCATTATCAGGCGCTCTCAGCAAATATCCTTTCGGACGGGACGCCCTTTTCACGGAGCAGAGACGTGACTGCCGTAACCATACCCTGCGGACCACACATGTAGACGTGTGAAGCTGTTACATCGAGGTCCCGGATTACATCGGTAACGAAGCCCCTGTGCCCGTAATATTCGTCCTGAGGTTTGGCCAAAACAGGCAGGTAAGAGATTCCGCTTCCTTCGGCCGACAGTGACAGTAGTGTCTCATGGAAGGCAAGGTCGTTCTCTGTGTTGGCGCCATAGACCAAAGTTGCCCGGCGCCCTTTAGCCCGCAGTTCCTGGAGGATGGGTATGAAGGGGGTAATCCCAATGCCACCAGCAACGAGAAGCAGGCCATCTACGCCATCGTCAACCAGCAGTTCGTGCCCCATGGGTCCCTCCAGCTCAACCTCCATGTCGAGCACGAACGTACCGAAAATAATCCCCGTACCGTAGCCGCCGGGTACTCGCTTAATGGCAACACGCAACTCATTGCCCGGTCCTATACCAGATATCGAATAAGCTCGGAAGATCTCCGGCTGATCTTGAATCTTTACCAGAATGAACTGGCCTGGAAGAGGGGATATCCCAGTGTCCGAATTGTAGGAAAGAGTGTACTCCCTTATATCGCTAGCCGGTTCAGTAATCCGTGTAATAATCGCGCTGAACTTGCGACGATGCTCGTAACCCTTGTCCTCGCTGGCCTCGCGAATCTGCTCTGCTTCTACTGCGGTACTTAGCGTAAGAATTTTGGCCGGGCAGTTCTCCACACAGGTCAGGCAACGGATACAGGCATCGTGTTCGAATTGGTTGTTCTGTGAAAACTCGGTATAGGGCGTAAGCTGCATCGGACACACCCGTGCGCATTTGGCGCACTTGTGGCACTTATCGGTATCTTCTATCGAAATCATCCGGTCATACTTCCTGGTCCAGCCAAGAAACTTTCCCAGCCTGTACATGCCAAGCTGCATTGTGCCCATGGGGCAGAACTGACACCACGTGCGGGGTGTTACCAGCAGACCCAATAATCCTCCTGCTACAGTCACCATAAGATAGCTAGCCACAAAGACAAAGCCCAGCCTATCCCAAAACATCCACTGGCCCCAAAGCGAGGAAACTCGAATGAACTTACTGGTCAGGTTGTACATAAACCAGGCAAAAACAGTTGCGCGCACGAGTTTCGATTTCAGCAGGCCTGGGAGCTGGCCATTTCGGCTAAAGGGCAGAAGTACTTGATCAAAGAGGCTCCCGTGGGCACAATAGTTTCCGCACCAGTAGCGGCCTTTAAATAGCGACATGGCTGTAAGAGCAAAAATAACACCAAAAACCAGCAGGCCCAATCGGGGGTACCAAAGACCGCCGAAGGCAACCGTAAGGGTGAAGATCCAGGCGTAGCGCCTGAGAGAGCTGAAAGTACGTGTTGTCTTAATGAAATAGTTGTTCATCGTTTCCTCCTTAACATATACCCTACGGGGTATCCTATGTAAGAATTTACGATACATAGACATGCATTGTCAAGGAGCCGGTAACAATTAAGCAGTTTCTTCAGCAGGTGACATCGTGGTAAAATAGTCTCCGCCGGATCATCTCAGGATAGGAGAGTGCTCCCTATGAACAAAACGCATTTCACGTTGCCTAATGTTCTGTCCTTGTCGCGCGCCCTTCTTTTGCCTCTGCTCTATTACTTTGTACTGCGTGACATGCCAACAGCATTTCTCATATCCTACATAATTGTCGGTTCAACTGACTTTTTCGACGGGTACCTGGCGAGGAAGCTTAATATGACATCGGAACTTGGCAAGGCTCTGGACTCCATTGCCGATGTTTTCTTCTATGTTTCTACGGCCTGGTTTGTGCATCGCCTCTTTCCACACTACCTGGGGCCAAATAACAATCTCATGATTGCGTTTTTCGCGATATTTTTCCTGTCCTTTGCTGTGTCCTGGGTGCGCTGCGGCAAACCCATTATGATGCACACTTTTCTGCTCAAGCTTAACGGCGTAATGGTGTACCTGCTGGTCATCGCTTCGTTCTTTGTGGACACGACCGGATTCATCGCGCTAATCTTCGCCATATACTTGCTGGGCTTTACCGAAGAAATTGTGATCTTCCTGAAGTACGGCGAGGTTGACCCCGACACACCAACACTGTGGCACCTTATGAAAACAGACCGCTGATGCGAGAAAGACCCGGCCTCCCTTTTTATCTGGGAAGTCCGGGTCTCTTTTGCTTTATTGGTCTATGGGACATCAGCCGATAAGGTAGGATGTCATGGATATAGAACCCATGGTGCCCGCCTCGTTGAAGACGTGCACGCGATCTCCGGATGACGAGGCACCCAGCACATACAGTAACGGGTAGTAGTGTTCCATAGTGGTAAAGGCCATCGCGGCGGATTCGCCTGCTCGTTTGTGGTCGACCACAGCGGAGTGATCACCAGCCAGTATGCTCTGCTTTATGTAGCCGTCAAACTCGTCATTCCATCCATAGCCGCTTTCCATGCGCCAGTTGGCCAACGCCAGATTGTGCACGATATTCCCCGTGCCCATAATCAGCACTCCCTCGTTGCGCAAAACGCTGAGAGTCTGCCCAATCCGGTAGTGTTCCTCTGCCGGTGCATTGCGATCAATGCCAAGCTGCGTCGAGGGGATATCTGCATCCGGGTAGATATGCCGCAGCACCGACCACGTGCCATGATCGATTCCCCACGAGTTGTCAACGGTAAGGACGCTTCCCAGCAGTTCCTGTGCCATGGCGGCCAGCGTGGGCGCACCCGGAACCGGATAGCGAACCTGATACAGTTCTTTGGGAAATCCGTACATGTCGTAGATCAGGCGCGGCACCGCCGTGTCGTTTATCCGGCTGCCAGCCATATACCAATGGGCCGATACCGAAAGAAGCATCTTTGGGCGCGGTATTTCCCGGGCAATTTGCTTCCATCCCTGTGAAAAAACATTGTCCTCAATTGCGTTCATCGGCGAACCATGTCCCACGAACAATACAGGCATTCTCTCCGACATTGTCGACCATCCTTTCCGGTGGAAACCCGCCTTGTCTCCATTGTATGCTCTTGCCGGCTTATCCGCCATATCTTCGGCAACTGCTCAAAGCAGAAACAAACCCCTGACTGTGGTAAACTGTAAGGTGAGAGTATATTATTTAGGAGGTTTGCTATGATAAGAACAGATTATGTTCGCCTTACATCACTGGATGCTGTTGCCTACAGGCAGAAACTTAAGGGTGGCGGTTCCGGTATTGTCATTCACAAGCGCGGCTATGATCAGCCCGGAATGGCCTACGTCAACAAGCGCGATGCTAAACCCGTACTGCGTGAAAACATCAGTGCAGCAGAGTTTCCGGAAGCCGCTTTTTCCGAGGCCATAGAACTCACCATAGGCATGCCCTATGCCAAGAGAAAACCCATTGCCTTCCCGCTTCGGCACGTGCCGACCGCCCAAACGGAGGAAGATAAGGCCGCCCCTGCACCGGAAGTGGTTGAGATAGAAGAGACTGAAGAAGATTCTGCCGAAGATCTCGATATCGTCAACTCCCGTGAATATCAGGCTATACTGTCTCAGTACACTGATAAGAAAGGTGCACTCTCCTACCAGCTTATCAACCGCGACATGATCCAGTTCGCCGTTCGCAGTAAGAAGGTTGCCAACATGCTACAGACCCGGGAGTCGGTGGAGAGCATAATCCATTATATTGTGGGGCAACGGCTCCAGACGATTACCAAGAATCGCAATATCGCCGACGAAGTAGTAACTGGCATAGTAGGGTTACTGGACGAAGTAAGTCCGAGGTACGTGTTCAAAGACTTGCAGGACGAGATTCGTAAGCGCCTGGCGCGTCGCTAATAGTAATATTAAAAGGATCCGGTATGTGCAGACTACGCGCATACCGGATCCTTTTCTGGTGGGACGGAAAATATGCCGGCCACAACACTTAGCTCTGGCGGGTGCTGACGTAGAAGTTCTCCGGGTAACGGTCTCCGGGCTTTACGTTGGCCTGGTACTGAACCTCTATATCCAGAAGTTCGGTGACAAAGACGCACATGACGCCTTTGACTCTGGTTCCCTCTTCCAGGTGACCTCCAAATGTACCGGTGTCCCACGCCCCGCCGGAGGCAAAGTGCATGGCCACGAAGGTTTCTTCGGTACCGTCCTGCCTTGGGCGTTGACTTATCAGGCCGCCTAGAGCCAGTAGCATGCTCAGATTGGTGCTGACAGCCGAAATTTCTTGCCTCCAGTCGTCCTTGTCATGCACATTAGGCACCCACTTGTCATAAATGGTGGGCTGAAAAGCGCCCATGAAGGCCGCATGGACTTTGCCAAACCTGATCCCCTTGTCGATTGCAAACTGCCTTATCGCAAGAATAGGATCGGCGCCTGTCGTCAAACGCAAAATGAACTCTCGGCCCCGGGTGGTCTCGCAGCAATGATACTCCGCTGGATCCTTGGCATCCAGCTCCCAATGGTGTTGTGGCTTGCTCATTTGACTACCTCCCCAACCTTTTCCAATCTGTTTCGGTGTCAGCACTGCGAATCCTGCCAGAAGATCACCGACTGAGAAAGATTTCATTTGTCATCGGTGTTTGTCGGGCGAATCCCCTTGACAGCTATATTCCAATATGAGAATATACGAATTAAGGCAGGTGATTGCATGGACATTTACAAACTGCGCGCCAACGTGCTGAAGGCCCTGGCCCATCCCGACCGTTTGCGCATATACGAGTACTTAAGCGCTCACAGTGAATCTTGCGTCTGCGATATGGCCGAGGCTCTTGAAGAAGATGTAGACGCACAGAAGCAGACCGGAGATCTTGCCAAGGAGCTTTTTGGTATCATAGCTAACCAGTTTGCGACCGGTGATGCCTTCCATCATCGCGGAACAAAGCAT
>DDWC01000090.1 GCA_002345475.1 Firmicutes bacterium UBA2296 | reverse complement strand
CCAACTCGCTGCCCGATGTAGGCACATACCCGCTATTTACGGCTGCTGCACTGATGCGGTAAACACCCGGTTCAACATGCTCACAGGCGACCTTAGACAGAGCCAGTTGCGGAAGAGCGTTGATGTGCACAAAGGTGAACATCATATTTTTCTGACATTCCTCCTCCAGGAACTTGTGCGGGGGATTCTGCCTGACGAACTTTATATCCCAACCGCCTAGCTCCAAATCTCCGAGCTGCGGATGCTTGAAGGAGTACCAGTTGATGAAGCCCTTGCCATCCAGTTCCCGGTCGTTCCACTGCAGTATCTTCAGCTGGTCTGCCTCTTTCTCCTTTTCGGTCTTGTTCAGCTCAGCGGTTGTGCTCTTGACTTCTATGCCGGAACGACCGACAATATCCCACAGCTCAGTGGACCATGAAAGCAGCCCACGGTGCTCGTACAGCCAGTCCATGTAGATGCCGCGCATCGGTTTGCTCTTGTCTGCTGTAAAGCCTTCAAACACTGAAACGTGTCTGTAACCGGTGTACTCCTTGCCCTTCTCACCGATGGCCAGATATGCCTCCCGGTCCTTGGCGGGAAGCTTGGAGTCTTCCTTGGTGCAGAAGGGTCGCAGATGCACGCCTCCCGTGGTGTGGTAGGACTGAGCCCCAGCGAGGTTCTTGCGGGAGGTGACGAACTCCGCAACAGCTCGGGTTTCTGGCTCGGACAATGGGAAGGGACCGGCGCCGATCTGGCGGCTGTCTACGTCCCAGTTCGCAGGGAAGTTGCGATTAATGTCCAGGCCCCAGCGCGGCCTGGGTTGAACCAGTTCCACTCCGTCGTAATTCTTGATGTTGCCTTCGGTGAAGAGGCGATAGAAAGTCCCGGTGCGATCATCCGGCCCCCTCTTGACCATTAGTCTCGGGTCATGCTCTGACACTTTGAAATCACCGTTCGCGTCGAGAATGCGCATCTGTAGTATGCGCCCATCACCGTCTATGTCTTCGCCGTGTACACCGTCCTGATCTTCATCGAAGGGATAAAGCCGTGTGGAACTGCGCAACATAAACGGCGTGGTCAGGTATAAATCTGAACCGTCAGCGCTCACACGAGGAATGAAATAGACCACCTTGTTGTCCACAACGTCGGTAATCATAGGGTCTCTCCCATAATTGCCGAGCATGTGGTTGATAGTGTACAGGACCACTGCGGATCCAGTGACTTCGCCGGCATGGAAGTTGGCGTCGATGTAGTATCCCGGTTTCTCCTCCCCCGGCCCGGTGGCGGCATTTGTCACTTCGAGCAACCACATTTCGCGTCCTTCGTAAGTCTTTCCGATGCTATAGAGTTTGGTCAGTTGTGGAAATTCCGTATGGTAGCTGTTAAGCAGTTCGACGATCTCATCATAGCGGTAATATTTGTCAGGCTGGTAAACGGTCTTCAAACAAAATCCCCCTTGCGTAGTGAGTTCCTTAGAAATAGTTCTCACATGCAAGTCAAATTCCTTCTGGTAACGTAGAATTATCTGCAGGGAATCGATATCCAAGAGCGAATCATCTATGTGGAGGTGCAGATAATGTCAGTAAGAGAAGCAGCGTTGAAACTACACGAAGCAAACAGAGGCAAACTCGAGGTGGTGGGCAAAGTCGCAGTTACCAACCGGCAGGAACTGTCGATAGCCTACACTCCCGGCGTTGCCGAACCATGCAAGGAAATACACAAGAACCCGGAGGATGTCTATCGCTATACGATAAAGGGCAACCTGGTGGCCGTTGTGACTGACGGTTCGGCTGTGCTGGGGCTTGGCGACATCGGCCCTGCCGCAGCGTTGCCAGTGATGGAAGGGAAGGCACTGCTCTTTAAAGCCTTCGCGGATATCGATGCTGTTCCCATCTGTCTGGACACTCAGAACACAGATGAAATAGTAAGAACGGTACAGCTTCTGGCGCCGGGATTTGGCGGTATTAACCTGGAGGATATAGCCGCTCCCCGCTGTTTCGAAATAGAACGGCGCCTGAAGGATTTAGTGGACATCCCGGTATTCCACGATGACCAGCACGGAACCGCAGTAGTGGTGCTCTCGGGACTTGTTAACGCTCTAAAATTCGTGGGGAAAGATATCGGTGACGTCAAAGTGGTCGTCAATGGAGCCGGGTCAGCTGGAATAGCGGTCGCCAAGCTTCTGCTAAGCGCAGGAGTCAACGACATGCTGTTATGTGATAGAGCCGGAATACTCGTCCCGGGTGACGCCATCAACAACCCAGCACAGGAGGAAATGGCCCAACTGACCAATTCCAAAGCTGTGCGAGGCGATTTGGCCGCCGCCCTCTCAGGGGCCGATGTGTTCATTGGTGTTTCCGCAGGTAATATCGTGGATCGCAACATGGTGGCCCGGATGGCTAAGGATTCTGTAGTATTCGCCATGGCCAACCCAGTACCGGAAATTCTTCCTGAAGAAGCGCTCGCAGGAGGCGTAAGGGTAATGGGAACGGGCCGCTCAGACTTCCCCAATCAGATCAACAATGTTCTGGCTTTCCCAGGGATTTTCCGCGGGGCTCTGGACGTGCGGGCTAAAGATGTCAACGAGGACATGAAATTAGCGGCTGCCTACGCCATCGCTGGCGTCATAGACGCGGCTGAGTTGACGGCCGAGTATATTATCCCCGACCCCTTTGACCCACGGGTAGTGCAGGCAGTGGCTGCAGCGGTAGCCAAGGCTGCCCGGGAAAGTGGCGTATCACGTATCTAGCCAAATTGTCTCAAGAGAAACAGCCGGTAGCCCTGCCGCATTGGCGTTGGGTACCGGCTTTATCTTTACCTCAATATGTGCGCGGTGTAGGTTGACTGTTGCCACGATACCTCGGCGCCAAGGTGCTCCGCCACAAAGCGCAACGGGACCAGTGTCCTCCCAGACAGTGCGGTGGGCGCGACTCCGTCTGTGATTTGCTGACTGACACCGTTGACAATCACGTTGGCCTGCCCGAGAACCATGCGGATGGTCTTGGTGCCGTGACGAATGACTATCGTGCTCTGGGATTCGATCCAGTCTACATGGGCACCGAAGTTCTCGGCGATTACCCGGATGGGCACCAGGGTGCGGCCATTTTGTATGACCGGCGTGACGTCAGAGAAGACGTTCTGACCATTAATTACTATGGCAGGCCCGGCAGTACTGCCAAAAAATCCGTAGAGCAGGTACTTTTCACGTTCTGCTTTAAACAGTGCCAGTTCCGGCTGATAGGCAACGATGGCCTGCTCCGGCATGTAATCTGCCAGTAGCCAGTTACCGACTTCTCTGCCTCCCATTATCTTATCGAACATGGTTATGCTGGCAGGCGTAGTCCCGCTGCGCGGAACAGTGAATTTCCATTGCAGGCGGGCAGTAAACATGGCGTATATGCCCGTCCTGGCGGGGTTAAACGCCCGATAATCCGTGATGATGAGGCGCACCCCTCCGCGGGTGCCCATCTGCTCCGGAACAAACCTCACGCCAGGGAGCTTAGCGGCATTGAGTGCGGCGGCAAACTGCTCGGCATTCAGGCCTGCCCCGCCAATCCACTGAAACTTATCACCCTGCACGAGTCCAGTTCCCTCCGCCAGTCCGGTGGCCATATAACTGAAGCAGTTTTCGATGGCTGGAATATTTGGTGAAGTCTGTATCCATGGCAACCCTGTGTCCTGAAAGATCATTTCCCTGGTGTAACCTTCCATGGGAACCACGGTGAGGTCAACGCCGATTAACCTGTTAAAGTATCTGGCCAGTTCGCCGTTGGTCATGCCGTGGGCCATGGGTAGCAAATCCACGCCGACAAAGCTCTGGAAAGTATCCTTCAAGACCGGACCTTCCACATTCACGCCTCCCAGTGGATTGGGCCGGTCCAGAACCACAAACGGAATGCCGGATTCCCGGGCGGCAATCATACAGTAGTTCATGGTGGATATATAGGTATAGTAACGTGCCCCGACGTCCTGAATATCAAAAACCAGTACATCGATGCCCCGCAGCATGTCGAGTGTAGGCTTGCGCACTTCTCCGTACAGGCTGTACACGGGTATGCGAAGTATTGGGTGCGTGTAGCTCTTTACCGCCGCTCCCGCTGGGGCCGTACCGTCTACGCCATGCTCAGGCCCGAACAGGGCCACCAGATTGATGCGCGGATCATTGGCAAAGATGCTAATGAGTGATTCTCCTTTGCTGTTCACACCGCTAAAGCTGGTGATTAGTCCGACCCGCTTACCCTCAATCAGATGGCGGTAGCGGTCCAGCAATACTTCGTTGCCAAGCCTGAAACCAGATGGTGCTGCGGCAAAACCGGTGCCCCCGGCCGTAGCGACTACCATGGCTAGAATGGTAAGCAATGATATGAGAGCCCTCATGATCAACCTCCCCCTCGTTCTACTCAGTATTATCCCCTAAGCCACCCCCTGTTGCCACATATCACAGTTAACTTTCACAGATTCGCAACATGTACCCCAAACACTGACAACAGCGCTACCACTTTGTCGCTTTTTTTGAGATAATCTTTTTATCGTCCGGCGGCAACGGACGCAGAGTGCAGTGACGCCGCCGCTACACCCAAGCAGGGTGTATAAGATGTAGGCGCATGGGAATAGCGCGGGGAGGTTATGTCAATGACCAAGTTTTATGTCACTACCGCCATCGACTACGTAAACGGAGAGCCTCATCTGGGGCATGCCTACGAGAAAATCGGAGCCGACGTGCTCACCAGGTACATGCGGCAGCGCAAGGCCGACGCGTTTTTGCTGGTTGGAACTGACGAACACAGCTTAAACGTCGCTCGTAGTGCAGCGGCCCGCGGGCAAGACCCGCGGCTCTACTGCGACGAGATGGCCGCCGTTTTTGCCGCCGCTTACCAGAAACTCGGCATCAGCTACAACCGCCTGGTGAGGACCTCCGAGCCAAAGCACAAGGTTTTGGTGGAAAAGCTGATCGCCCGCATGCATCAGGAAGGTCATGTGTATCAGGGCGAATACTCCGGCTGGTACTGCGAATCCTGCGAAGCATTTATGGACGAAGACCAGCTAGTGGACGGCAAGTGTCCCACGCACCCCACCCGCGAGGTAAAGTGGCTTAAGGAAAACAACTACTTCTTTGCTTTATCCAACTTCGGGCAAAGGCTCCTGGAACACATCGAATCAAACCCTCAGTTCATTCAGCCCGAGACTCGGCGCAACGAAGTGCTAATGCGCCTCAAAGAAGGACTGCGCGATATCAGCATCTCGAGGTCCAGCCTAGATTGGGGCATCCCCCTGCCCATGGATCCCGCTCAGGTGGTATACGTCTGGGTAGACGCACTGATGAGCTACCTCACCGGGGCTGGCGTCACCGATGTCGACCAGTTAGGTGAATGGTGGCCTGCCGATTACCACATCATCGGCAAGGATATTCTCTGGTTCCATTGTGTGATTTGGCCGGCGGTCCTCATGGCGCTTTGCATACCGCTACCTAAGGCCGTGTCGGTTCACGGCTTTATGCGTAGTCCTACCGGAGAGCGACTGAGCAAGTCTTCCGGCATTATCATAGACCCGTTGGTGCTATCTGAAAAATACGGACACGAGATCCTGCGCTATTACCTGATCAAAAACATCCACTGGGGCCGCGACTGCAACTTTTCCACCGATGAGCTGGAGCTCCTGTATAACAACGACCTGGCCAACGACTATGGCAACCTCCTCAGCCGTACCACTGCCATGGTGGAGAAGTACTTCCCCCGCGGTCTGCATGTCGACGATTCCTCTGACGTGCTGGATCAGGAGCTGATCGGGACCGCCAACGCAGCCATCGACACATTTAACAAGGCGTTCTCAACCCTGGACTTCTCAGCCGGCATTGCCGCAGTGGTGGAACTGGTCAGCAAGGCCAACAAGTACGTGGACTTGACTGCCCCCTGGATCCTGGCGAGAGAAGAGAAGTTGGACCGCCTTTCCACCGTGCTGTATCGTCTGCTCGATTCGTTACATACCGCCACGGTGCTTCTGGCTCCGGTTATGCCTGACCACTGCCAGAAGGTGTGGCAGCAACTGGGCCTGAGCGGTAGCCCCTCCGATGTCGACCCATCCTGCCTCGCTCCGGGCTCTTACCCCCTTAAGGCTACAGTCAGCCGCGGCGAGGCGGTCTTTCCCCGCTGGGAGCGAAAATAGACAATGGCTGAGACAGGCCCTGTACGGCTTGTTTATTGTGACATCGACGGTGAAACTGGCCTTGATGTGCAGATTACCAGCCCCTCGGCCACTGTCGCTGACCTGCTTAAGGCTATGCAGTATCCGGCTGATGACAAGGAGGTCTTCAAACCACTGCACAAGGCCCGCTACGGTGTCTGTGCAGGGTGCACTTATAACTGCTGCAAATCAAACGACATCCCTGTGGATTTGCTGTCAGCCCAGGGCATGGCCCAGGCTGCCGGACTTCCCTTTGAACGCTTCCTGCGTTCCCACATGCGTTTTGATGACTCGGTACTGTTTCCGGAATTTCGCCGGCGCCCCTGCCCCTTCCTAACGGGCAACCTGTGCGCCGTCTATGAGCACCGGGCGCTGATCTGTCGCCTGTATCTCTGCACCCCCATGAGCGACAGGCTGGAGCAATTGCGCCTGGCTGTACTGCTTATGGGTAACGGTGCGCTGAGGCAGACCATGGTGCGCATGCACATGGCTCCTCGGCTCTGGGGAGAGAAGTCTCTGCGACAGGTCGCTGCCGGTTCTCTCCCAGGCGTATGGGGAGAGGACATGCTGGATCGCATGCTTCACGCTAACCCTTACCTGTTGGGAGCACAGCACTATGAGGTACTGCTCCGAGATTGCTGCCCGGTCGATCTCTGGCAAAGGCTGCTTTGACAACAGTCACAATACTCGGCTATACTGAGTGCGTAGTACAATCACATAGCGTTTTGGTGACCCCGATGGGGTTGAAAAGGGAATCAGGTTAAAGTCCTGAGCGGTCCCGCCACTGTAACGGGTAGTACCCGGCATTTGCCACTGTTCGCATCCGCGGACGGGAAGGCGCCGGGCGCGTATTCCCGAAGCCAGGAGACCTGCCAAAACGATATTGAGCCGTCCTTCGGTCGAGGGGACAGGGTCTCGCAGGCAGTGTCTTGTCGAGTCTTTACCCTTCGCCTATGGCGGAGGGTACTTTAATATGCTCGAGGAGGCAAACATGATGAAAAGACTCACCTATCTCGCTGTACTTTCCCTGCTCGCCGTAGTGCTGCTGGCCTGTACGCCAGCCGTGGTGACCCCGCCGCCCGTTGAACCAACCACTATCACCGTTGTTGACGACATGGGCCGTGAGATTACCCTGAATAAGAACCCGCAGCGCATAGTATCTCTGGCGCCCAGTAACACAGAAATCCTCTTCGCTATCGGTGTACTGGATCGCGTAGTCGGCGTTACCGACGTATGCCTTTTCCCGCCGGAAGCGCAGGAAATACCCCATGCCGGCACTTTTTTTCAGCCGTCTGTAGAAACTATTGTCAGCATGAAGCCCGACGTGGTCTTCGCCGCCAGCCTGCACCGGGAACCGGTCGAGCAGCTGGACGCTCTGGGGATTCCCGTCGTAGTACTTGACCCGCAGACGATAGCAGACATTCTGGCCAACATCAGCCTCATCGGTGAAGCCGTGGGTGCGCAGGCGCAGGCCGAGTCCGTTGTGGCCGAGATACTGTCCGTTTTTGCTGAGGTTGAAGCCAAGGTGGCCACAGTTCCGACAGAACAGCGCCCTGTAGTCTTCTGGGAGGTATGGTCTGACCCCATTTGGACGGCTGCCAAAGCCACTTTTATCCATGAATTAATTGAAATGGCCGGCGGTGTCAACATGGCTGGAGATGTTGATGGCACGTTTGTTGAGTACTCATTTGAGATGTTGATAACCAAGGATCCCGCGGTTATTTTCTACGGACACGCGGCGGAAACCGTGGAGGAATATCTCAGCAGACCTAACTGGGGTACTATTGCTGCCGTGCAGTCAAAGCGTGTGTATCTGGTGGATCAGGATATTGTACAGCAACCCGGGCCGAGGATAGGGCTCGGGCTCATGGAACTGGCCCGACACATTCACCCTGATTTATGGAAATAAAGAAGCCCCTGCGCGTGATGCCTCTGCTATGGACTCTGCTATTGGCCATGCTGATTATCAGCATGGCTAATGGCGCTGTAAGTATACCGGTGTCACGCATTTGGGCCGCCCTTTCCGAGGTCATTTCCAGCCCCCGCGCAGAATGGTCCTCGGAAGCCACTATATTGTGGCGCTTGCGAATTCCCCGCGCCTTACTGGCCGCAGTGGTTGGTGCGGGCCTGGCGACTGCCGGGGCTGTGCTACAGGGTTTGCTCCGCAACGGACTCGCCGATTCATACGTACTGGGCGTGTCTTCGGGAGCCTCTCTGGGAGCCGCACTGGCCATGCTTATGGGGCTACGCCTGTCTTTCTTTGGTCTGGGTTCGGTCACTCCGGCCGCCTTTGTCGGCGCAACCCTGACTCTTTTTGTCGTGGTCTTTATTGCGCGCCGCATGACCGGCAACTCTACGCTCGGGCTTCTGCTGGCCGGCATTGCCATGAGCAGCTTCCTCTCTGCCATTGTCTCTTTGCTTGTCTTCTTCAGTCGCGAGAGGATTCAACCCATTGTTTTCTGGACCATGGGAGGTTTTGGGGCACGCAGCTGGAACCACCTGATAGCTGTAGCGCCCTATATCTTCGTTGGGTACTCCGTGGCCTTCCTGCTGAACAGACAACTCACTGCTATAAGCCTTGGAGATGAAACCGCCCACCACCTTGGCGTCAATGTCCCCAGTACTCGCCTCGTCCTGCTTGGCGCGTCGGCACTGCTGACCGCCGCGGCCGTTTCGGTCAGCGGGGTCATTGGCTTCGTCGGCCTGATGATACCCCATATGGCACGGATGGTCAGTTCCCATAACTACCGCAGGCTACTCCCAGCCTCGGCGGTTCTCGGTGCTACATTCCTGGTTGCGGCAGATCTTATTGCGCGGGTCATTGTTAAGCCGGCTGAACTGCCTGTGGGTATTATAACCGCTTTGTGCGGCGGACCTTTCTTCATCTATCTGCTCTCGAAGCGCAGGAGGGAGATCTAGATATGAGCCAGCCTGCCATTTCGGTACATAACCTGTCCTTCGCCTACTCGGTTACAGAACCTGTCTTGACCGATGTCTCTCTGCAAGTGATAAGCGGGAGTTTTACGGGCATCCTCGGACCTAACGGAGCAGGGAAATCAACGTTGCTCAAACTGCTCAGCCGATGGTACAAACCAGACAGTGGTGATATCATGATTGGCGGAGAATCGACTAAATCAATGAGCCACAGAGAACTATCGCGCCGTATCGCCGTCGTGGAACAGGAGCAGCGGTTCGCCACAGACATCACTGTCCGTGAGCTGGTGGCGCTGGGGAGGTTGCCTTACCAGTCTCTGCTTTCCGAAGAGAGCGAAGCAGACCGCCAGGCTGTGGAGCTTTCCCTGACTCAAGGTGGGTTGCTGGATCTGTCCGAGCGGACCCTCAGCACCTTGAGCGGTGGGGAAAGGCAACGAGCCCGCCTAGCGATGGCGCTGGCTCAGGACGCCAGTATTCTTGCTCTGGACGAACCAACCACACATCTTGATATCAGGCACCAACTGGACCTCCTGACCCTGCTAGAGACTCTTAGGGCGCAGGGCTTGACCGTGTTGGCTGTTCTTCACGATCTGAACCTTGCTGCCCTATTCTGCGAAGACCTGATACTATTAAAAGAGGGGCAAGTCTACGCCACGGGTACCGTCGATCAGGTCCTCACGGCAGAGAACATAGCAGCCGTGTACGATTGTCGAGCGACAGTATATCGTCATCCCATCCACGGTGTGCCCCAGGTCGCTCTGCTGCGATAGTAAAATGGAGGTGCCAAGGCATGGATTACGACATTGCCGTTATAGGGGCAGGAGCCTCAGGACTGGTGGCCGCTATTTCTGCGGCGCGGGAAGGCGCCACGGTTTGTCTGATTGACCGCAATGAACGCGTGGGAAGGAAGATACTGGCGACAGGGAATGGGCGCTGTAATCTTGCTAACAACGACATGAACCGGAAACACTTTCACAGCTCTGCCCCGGGCTTCGTAGAATCCGTTCTGGAAAACGTGGCACTGGGAGGAGTATTGAGCTTTTTCGCCAGTCTAGGTCTCGAAGTAGCCTCCGAAGATAGTCGTCTTTATCCCCGGTCCATGCAGGCCGCAAGCGTCCTTGATGTGTTACGCCACGAAGTAGATCGGCTGCGGATAGCGATTCTGACCAACGTCCGTGTTCTAAGCGTCTCCCGATCGGGCGGCCTGTTTCGCTTAGGCCTTCAGGGGCAAGAGACTATGGTGGTCGGTCAGGTAATCCTGGCCACAGGGGGCAAGGCGGCACCCAAACTGGGGACTAGCGGTGACGGTTACGCTCTGGCTGCCGCCCTGGGCCACGATATTGTTGAGCCCATACCTGCTCTTGTGGGCCTGCGCCTGCTTTCACCTCACCTCAAAGGGCTGGCTGGTTTGCGCATTCAGGCCTCGGTCGGCATACCGGAACTGGGCACACAGCAAAGCGGAGAGGTGTTGTTCGCAGATTACGGTGTTTCAGGCATACCCGTGTTCGATCTAAGCGCTGCCGCCGCGGCGGCCCTGAGAAATAACAGGCCTATGCACCTGATCATCAGCATAATGCCTGACACGCCGGAAGAACTGCACGAACGACTGGAACAGAGATTTGCACTGCTCAGGCACAAGACTGCTCTGGACGTCCTGATCGGCCTGTTGCCTAAGCAGCTTGGCCCGGCGTTACTCAAAGACGCCGGGTTCTCATCACTTAACAAGTCGGCAAGCCAGGTGACAAAGCAGGAACTGTCCTCGCTGGCAGGCCTCCTGCACGCCTGGAGTTTTGCAATATTAGACCACAACGGTTGGGTCCAGGCACAGACCACAGCAGGTGGAGTCGATCTAAAACAGGTGTTCCCTGCAGATATGCAGTCGAAGATATGCCCCGGCCTCTACTTTTCCGGCGAAATCCTTGATGTGCATGGAGATTGCGGCGGATACAATCTGATGTGGGCCTGGAGTAGTGGCATACTGGCAGGGCGAAGCGCAGCATTTAGAGGTTAGATATTAGACGTTAGAGGTTAGACGTTAGAGGTTAGACGCAGTTTTGAGCTCAATCAGCACAGGGAAGTGGCTGTCCAGGCTCTAAACTACCATCATGTGCGGTACCCGTCGAGTGAACTGGCAGAAGTTACTAGCGCCAGATCACGGAGTAATCGTGCAATGAGATTCCAGGATGCGGGATGAAAGTGCCGCACCGAACTGTCGGGTCTTCAGGACCTCTTGTCACAATCCAAAGAACGCAACGCTTTATGCAGAGCCTAGACAGGCATACATCCCGTACCACGCTATAAGCGTGATACGGGATGCTGATTTTGCCCAAAATGCGAAGGAAGGGACTTCCCCTGATGCGCGTACTGTACTGCCTTGTCCTGTTGTCTTAAGTGTCGGTTGCCCGTAGCATCCTCAGAGAAAAGACTAATGCTCCAAACAGCAATACAGCAAACATTGCTGCGAACGCGTTATCGCCTGTCTGGATGAAATATCCCGGACTCTGTACAAGAGTATAGATTAACATGCCCATGGAAAAGAGATACAGGCCTCTGCCCCAGTGCCTACCTGCCAAAAGGCCTACGCCCGAGGTAATCAGGCAGATTGCGGTGAGACCTTCGGCCAATAGATGCATGAGTATTCGCATTGGCTCTGTTTCAAGCTCAGGTATGCTGTTTCCCAAATAGAATAGCAGCCACATCGACAGCATTGAAACACCAACTAAGATTACATAACCAGCGGCCCATCTATTTGCTCTCATTCTCTCACCCTGTCTTTCGTTTAAACTAGATTGTGAAACGAGCTACAATTACTTCAAGACGTTCACCGCAAGTAATATTGCACATGCCAAGGCCAGGAGCCCCAGTACCATGTGACCCTTGACGGCCCCTTGAAAACTCTCTCCGCCGAACCGAATGGCAAATCCGCAACCCACGGTTACAATGACCAGAGTTAATACTGTCAGCGCCAACAATCTCTGCATTATGACGTCTCCTCACTGCCGCAAAAATAACTTCGCTCAATATGATACCATTTTTTCATTATCTTATGAACCCCGCACTGCCCCGCCTTTATTGCATACCCACAAAGTGATTGCAATTGATAAATATAGAAATGTCCGTGCAGATACCCTTTGGTATCAGCACGGACATTTCTATGTGCTATGGAAGAACCGGGTCGCCAAGAATGCGTATTACAACTCGATTGGGCAGGCACACGATTACTTCTCCTGACAGAGACTTGCGGCCCATGTGTACGCACACCTTATCGGGGCAAGCAGATTCGATCATAAAAATATGCGCACCGTCAATACCAATCAGGCTCTCCCCCAGAGCGCCTTGTATCGACAGTTGCCTGGGTTCGGCTCCGGGAACAAGCGTAACCGTCTGCACTATTCGGTTCTCTACTTCAATGACAGCGCGCTCGCCCCTGGCGGCGAAATAGCGAAAAGCCAAAACGCCGGCTCCGGACACCAGGGTGACCACCAACACTATCGCCAGAATCTTGCGGTCAAGTTGCGACAAGATTAACACCCCTTCCTACAGTGCAGCACCGCCGAAGAAGTACAGGATGAAGAGGATAACCATCAACACCACCGCGAGGATCAGCGAACCCAGGGTTATATTTTGCGGGCACCAGGTCTGATCCATGGCTGGCCTGGCCTTTTCAGATTCCCCCTGCTCAGCCTGATCACGGTTTTCGTCCCGGGCCTGCACCAGCTGGTCGCTTCGGTCAGGCACAGGACTGTGTAACGTCACTTCCTCCGGCAGAGGTTCCTCTGCCTCTGGCAACACAGCCTTGCCGTTACGGATCTTTCTGATTAACCTGCGCGAGCTGAAGCTAGAGGGTTCCTGGTCCTTCTCAAAGAGGTCTTCAACCTCTTTCATGGCACGGGCTATGTCCACAGCGGCCGAACCATTTTGCCTGTCATCCGATCCTTCTTCCCCGGAGGCGCGCCGAGCCCGATCGATTAACTGACTGGAAGCGTCCTGACCCTGCTCATAACCGTCACTGATCATATCATCGATCTTGCGCACGCGACGTATCAGACCGTCAGATACCTGACCGCCCTGATCATAGCCGTCGTCTATCATGTCGTCTATCTGTCGCACACGCTTAATTAGCTGAGTTGAAACCTGGCTGCCCTGATCATAGCCGTCATCTATCATGGAGTCTATCCGCCTTACGCGGCGGATAAGGCTACCGGAAACCGTACTGCTGGTTTCATAGACGTCGGCAATGCCGCCTTCAATGCCGCACACGTAGCGCGAGCAAATGTAAAGAAAACCCTGGCTTATGGGGCGGTAAACGAGATACTCCACAGACAGCCAGACAGGTGGCTTCCAGTCCTCATAGTGAAATCTCTCGGTGAGAAAAAAGATGCCAATACCTAACAGGGCCGGCATTATTACACCCCAATAGGCGTGAACATCCCAAAAATGAATGTGGTCAAGATGCTCCATCAAATGGTATTCCAGCCAGGGAACTCCCTCCGCGCTGACTCGGCCAATGAATTTCGTGAACCAGTAGGGGAAAGCCCCTACCACAAGTATTGCCGCGGCGTAGATTCCGGTAACACCCCGGACAAGTACGTGTTCGCGGCCAGACGGTGTGTGTTTACCCTTGAACTGGCCAAGGAACACGCGGGAATAGAGTTTGATAAAATAGGCTGCCGTAAGGGCACTACCCAGCACAAACATCTTCTCGGCAATCTCTATCCACAACTGATGCGTCTCATGTGCCCCTTCAAGAAGAGCGTCGTGGATGAGAGTCTTACTGGCAAAGCCGCTAAAACCGGGCATACCAAGAACTGCCAAACTGCCAATCAGGGCGACCGCTGCGGTGAAGGGCAGGATCTTGCGCATACCGCCAAGCTTTTCAAAGTCAAGAGTGTGAGTCAAGAGATAAACCGCGCCGAACATCATAAAAAGGCCAGACTTGAATATGGCATGGTTAAACAAATGGAAAACGCTTCCGACGTAAGCCAGACCGCCTAGACCCTTGCCAAGATAGACGGCCAGTCCGAGCGGCAGGATGATGTAACCCATCTGGCTCACACTGGAGTACGCCAGTATCTTCTTCATGCTGGTCTGCATCAAAGCCATGACTGCGCCGGCCAGCATAGTGATAATGGCTACCACCGCCAGGACCAGGCCAATCGTTTGCGGGATTTTGACTATGGGCGCCACAGCCTCGGCACCGGCACCCGAGGTCAAAGTCACAGTCAGAAAACGCATTATTCCATAGGCGCCGGTCTTAATCATGATTCCGGAAAGGAGAGCACTGGCGGGCGACGGGGCCACGGGGTGCGCCTGGGGCAGCCACACGTGCAAGGGAACCAGGCCCGCTTTGACACCAAAGCCCACGATGAACGTGCCGGCCACCCAGTAGAGCAAAACAGGATTTTGCACAAATTTCTCCAACACAGGTACAATTTGTGCGGTGCCACTCATCCATACCAGGGCAATGATGCCAAAAAGCAATACCAGACCTCCCGCGACGGAAAGGTACAGGTACAGATTGCCCGCCGACATAGCGGACCTGTCTTCGTTGTGAATAATCAGCGGATACGCTGCAAATGTCATAACCTCAAAGAAAAGGAACAATGTGAAGTAGTCGCCGGAAAGGAAAACTCCAAGGCAGCCGGCCTGGCTGATGAGCAGGAAGGCAAAGAAGCGGCTCGGCGAATGTTCATGTTCCATATACGCGACAGCAAAGACTACCGCCAGTAGCCAGACGAAGGCGGCTATGAGGGCGATTCCGGAACCCAGACCGGTGCTGGCGAAAGATAGTCCCTGCCCCAGCAGCCCGAGGTAGGTATGGCTAAGAACCGCCCCATTGAGCCAAAGTACAAAGACCGAAGCGGCAGACAAAAGTGCCAGAGTAGATGACACCAGTGCGATGCTGTTACGGACCTTTTGGCACGAGTTGCGGAAGATACCAATCATTATACCGCCCAGAGCGGGGAATATTACGGGGGCGAGAAGCATTACGCCTTGCCAGGTCATGGGATCCTCCCTTGCTACTTATACAGGAATAACTGTGCCGCGGCCTTACGGGCCAGATCCAGGGCAAAATTTCCGGGCACCAGAGCCGTAAACACAATGAAACAGGCGAGAACAATCATGGGAACAAGCATTGCCGGTGCTGCTTCTATGTTAAGTGCCTTCTCTCCATGTTTGCGGTTGCCAAAAAACGCGTTCTGGATAATTGGGAAATAGTAGACGAAGTTCATTAACGAGCTTAGCAGCAATAACCCGACAAAGGCGTAGCCGCGGTTGTCCAGCGCCCCAAGGCTGAGTTCCCACTTGGATACAAAGCCTATCAGCGGAGGTATACCAATCATTGACAATGCGGCAATGGTGAAAACGACCATGGTGGGGAACATCTCCCGGCCTATGCCGCCCCAATCCTTGACACTGCGTTTACCCTTGCGGTAGATCACGGCGCCTGCGGTAAGAAAGAGAGCCGACTTCATGACGGCATGAGCGAAAATGTGGAATATAGCCCCAACCATTGCCCTCTCCTGCAGGAGTCCGATACCCAGTAGTATATATCCCATCTGGCCGATGCTGGAATAGGCCAGTCTGCGTTTGATGTCGTCTTCCGTGATAGCCACTGCCGAACCAAGCACTATGGTGACCGAAGCGAATACCAGCATGACCGTGTTCCAATTGCTGTTGCGCACCAGGTCTATAGTAAATACCTGATGAGTAACGCGTATCAGTCCTATAACGCCGGTTTTCAGCATAACTCCGGACAATAACGCGCTAGCAGGTGAAGGAGCGACTGGATGAGCTTCCGGCAGCCATACATGAAAGGGCACAATACCTGCTTTGATGCCAAAACCGACCAGAAATCCGATAAATGCCAGGTTGGCCAGAAGGCCTCCCTGGGTGAGATATCCGCCGGGCACGAAGGCCACGGAACCTGACATCTCATACACAGCAATGATAGAGAAAAACAGAGCCAGGCCACCGATAATTGTCATGATCAGATACTTGTAGCCGGCGCGCATAGCCTCTGGGGATTCCTCGTGCACCACCAGAACATAGGCCGAAAGGGACATCAATTCGAAAAACAGAAAGAAAGTAAACAAATCAGCGCTGAGCATTACGCCCACCGCACCCGCCAGAGTAAGCACCAGAAAGGGATAAAACCGCTTCTTAGCATGCTCTTTAATCATATATTCCGTGGCGTACACACTTACCAGGAACCATACACCCGTAACCACCAGACCACCCAGCATACTGAGATAGTCCAATCGGAAAGACAACCCCAGCGGGGGCAGGACATTGGGCAGTTCCAGCACAATTACTGCGCCTGACCTTACGTCTCCAAGGTATGTGGCCAACAGAATGAAAGATATCCCGGCTGAGGCTACGGCCAGGCCGTTGCGAATACGCCAGGAACGCTGTTCCAGAATGTAGATTGCCACCGCAAGCAGCAGAGGCAAGAAAACGGCTAAGGCCATGGGGTTTAAGAACCGATCCACCGGCAGGACCTCCCTAATCTAGTGCTGTGATCTTCATGGTTGTAGCAATCCCGCCGCCTGCCTCACCAGAGGCATAACAACTGAGGGGAACAGCCCCATGAATACAACGGCCAAAGCGAAAACCGCCAGAGGAGCCATAACAGACTTCCTGGGGTCACTTCCCTGGTGGGTGGCTTCAGTTTGGCCGAAAAAGGCGTTAACGACGATGGGGAAATAGTACGTGGCGTTGAGCAGGCTGCTGACAAGTATCAGCGCAGCAAAGATGATCTGCCCTATATCCAGTGCCCCCAGGGCGAGGTAGAGCTTGGACACGAACCCAGCAAACCCAGGGATACCGACCATGGATAACGAGCCAACCGTGAAGGCTGCAAAGGTGAAGGGCATCTTGCGCCCCATGCCCTTGAGGTCAGAAAGCCGGTTTGTGCCAGTCTGCTTAATGATAACCCCCGCTGCCAGAAAGAGCAACGACTTGGTTATGGCATGGTTGAGGATATGCAGAATACTGCCCTCCAACGCCCTCTGGCTGAACAATCCCAGGCCCAGCACGATGTACCCCATCTGAGCGACTGTGGAATACGCCAGCATACGCTTGATGTTGTTCTGTACGATGGCAAAGGTGGAGCCGACCAGCATGGCACATGCGGCCAGAATGAGAAGAATAGGCCGCAATGGCAAAGCCACAAACAACTCGGTGCCAATCACCATATACATAATACGAATGAAGGCCACAAGGTAAGCTTTAACTACCAGCCCTGACAACAGGGCACTCGACGCGGTGGGCGCATTGGAATGAGCCTCTGGCAACCACACGTGTAAGGGGAATATGGCCGCCTTTACAGAAAACCCGACGAATATGAACGCCAGTGCGGTAAGAATGTTAAGCGGATACAGTGACGCAGTAACGGCCAGACTCTCACGGACATAACCCATATTGAGATGCCCGGTTATCATGAAGATTAAGGCAATCGCGAAGAGAATTCCGCCAGACCCAAGCGCACTGAGAACGAGATAGCGGAAGCTGGCTTCGATACTGTCCCGCGTCCCTTTTACCGCGATGATGGCAATCGCCGACAACGAACAGATTTCGATAAAGACAAACAGGTTGAAGAGGTCTCCGGCCAGAACCATACCCTGCATAGCGGCCATGAGCAGCAGAATCAGGGCCATGTATCGGGCAGGCGTATTAACTTCCTTTGGTGCAAAGACCACAAAATAAGAAATGGGCAACGAGATCAAGGCCAGTACCAGGCTGGCATAGGCACCAAAGGCATCGGCCACCACCTCGATACCATATGGGGGTAGCCAACCACCGAGGTAGTAGGTCAGCGTGCCCTCGCGCAGCACAAGAAAAGCCATCCGGATGCTGAATATGGACGAGATTACGATACCCAGTAAAAAGACCACCTGAGCCACTGGTAGCTTCCTGTAGAGCAAGGGAACGATAAAGGCGGCGAGTAGCAGCGTTACAACGATAAGTACCGGTGCATGTACCACTTTATCCAATCTCCCGGCTGCGCATAGCGATAATTTTGTCCGCATCCAACGTCCCGTAGTGTTTGTACAGCAAGATAACCAGACCCAGAGCAAAGGCCGTGAAACTCAGGGAGATGACTATCCCTGTCAGAATCAGGGCTGAAGGCACCGGGTTTACGTACTCAACTATTCCTTCTTTGATGATCGGAGCAATGCCACCTCGCCTGTAGCCTATAGAGACAAAAAACAAAAACAGAGACGTATCCATAATGTTCATACCCATGATTTTCTTAATCAGGTTGTTATGCGTAAGCATAGTGTGAAAGCCGATAATGAAGAGTATTATGGCTACCAGATAGTAGAGGTTTGTGGAGAGCTTCTCAATTATGGCCATGATGCTCACCTCCGCCTTCCAGCAGTTCCTGGAAGAGTGTGATGACGGTGCCAGCCACCTTCATACCAATGCCCAGTGTAATTACCACTATCATGCCGCCGCTTATCAGCTCACCCGGAACCCCCAGCGGGAAGATGCCCCTGTTGGTGAGGAAGCTCTTGCTGAACAATATACCCAGCAGGCCCATCAGGATATAGAGTATCGCACCGCCTGCCTCAAACAGCAGCGATGTGTCATGCTCGATGCGGTGTTTGCGGGGAGAGAAGCGAAAAACCATGCTATAGAGAATCAGGCTGGCGCCAATAATCGTCCCGCCGGAAAAGCCTCCGCCGGGTGTGAGATGGCCGTGCATCAACACATAGGCGCCAAACAGCTGTATGAAGGGGATAATAATCCTAGCGACAGTTTCCAGCACCATATCCGTCATTTTATGTGCCCCTTTGTGAGCATTGCCGAAACCGCCACTACTGCTACAAAAAGCACTGTGGCTTCACCCAAAGTGTCGTATGCCCTGTAATCCAGAATAATGGCGGCAATAACGTTATTGGCGCCAGTGTCAAATTGTGCCTCTCGGACGAACTTCGGCATTATGCCCTCGTGAGCCAGCGCTGCTCCTTCGCCAAAGGCTGGCATTTCTGCCACTGCGAAAATGAGCAAAGCACTGATAGCCAGAAGAATCACGGTACTCAGGAAAATTCTCATTCTTCGTACCTCCTGGTGCGGCTGATGGCAGCCAGAAAAAGCAACGACGTTGCCCCGGCACCAATAGCGGCTTCAGTAATGGCGATGTCTGGTGAATGCAGCTGCTGCCAGATAATCGCCATACCCATGCTGTAGGCCCCAAACACAATTACCGCACTGAGAAGATCTCTGGTGCGGGCTACTATAATGGCACAGGTGATGAGAAAGAGCAGCAGCAAAAGATTTATAAGGGCGAGCATCAATCTCTACCTTTCGATGTGCGGTAAATCGCACGGGCCATGTAATGCGCCCCCGTGGTGTTGGTAATCCACAGAAAGATGATTACCAGCAAGAGCTTCACACGAAAATAGAAAGTTCCCGGGAACAGCATCAGACCGAAGAGAACCAGTCCAGCACCCAGCGTATCACACTTGGTGGTCGCGTGCATGCGCGAAAGCACATCGGGGAAACGCAAGAGCCCCACCGTACCGGCGAGTATGAAAAAAACGCCGGCGAACATGAAAAGCGCGCCTATATACATCATATGCCTTCCCCCCTCTTAGGTGATTGTGCCGCGCTCAATATAGCGGGCGACACCTATAGTCAGAAGATAGCTAATCAGCGTATATACGATGGCTACGTCAGTATAATACCCAGCCTCTTCAAAAATGTAGCCAATCAGGATGAGCAGAATGACGGTCTTGGTGCCTATAACGTTGATGGCAATCACGCGATCCCCGGGAGTAGGACCGACCACTGCCCGGTAAAGGGAAGCAAAGACCAGCAGGATAAGAACCAGCGCTGAGAGCAGCAGAGGAAATTGTTCCATCTTCAGATTTTCCTTTCGATGGCAGCCAGCTGCCTTTCAATTGTCCAATCCTTAAGACCGTCTGCCGCCTCGTGGGTAAGAACGTGCACCAGGAGAGGGCCGGTAAGCGGAGCCTCTACGGTGAGTGTGCCCGGAGTCAGTGTGATGCTGTTGGCTAAAAACACCCGCATCATGGGCTCCCGCAGGACCGTTTCGTGCTCTACGTAGTCGGAGATCATATGGCCGCAACAGTCGCGGGTGAAGGCCAGCCTGGCTACCTGCATCGATGCCTTTATAATCTCAATCACGAGATAGCCGAAGTACCGTACCCACGGTACAATCGTCCGATGCGTGACATGCAAGTCAGAGCTCAGGCTCGGCAACAAGTCGCTGTTCAGGCTCGCGATAAGAAACGCAACTCCCAACCCTACCAGTATCGTCTGGTAGTGAAAGGATTGCGCAAACATCAACCAGAGTAAAAACAAAGTCGCCGTCCAGCCCAACTTGAGACGCAAATCAGCTCTCATGGTTACCCCCAAAACAAGAAGCCGCCATCCGATAATGGCGGCAGCTTCTCAATGTCAACTGCTTTACTT